>JBEIRY010000013.1:0-31696 GCA_040375675.1 Thermoleophilales bacterium
GAGAGTTTGCTTACGCCGAGCCGCTCAGGCTCGCCCTGCAACAGGTCTCCTGGGGCAAGCCCTCACCGCTGAACTCGCCAGAGGAGGCAAGCGTCGAAGTACGAATCACCGCCAAGGCCGACGGTGCCGACGTCTCCCAGCGACTTTCAAAGGTCGAGACCGCGATCAGCCGCCGCAAGACGATCGAGTTCACTTACTACACGATCGAGCGCGACAAGACCGAAAAGCGCAAGGTCGATCCGTATCACCTGGTCTACCGCGGCGGGCAGTTCTACCTGATCGGTCATTCGCACGAGCGCGATGCAGTCAGGGTCTTCCGTCTTTCGAGAATGCAAGGCAAGGTCTCCTACGCCTCCAAGGCCGAGCACGACTTCACTCCCCCTGAGGACTTCGACCGTCGCGACTACGCAAGCCGTGCGGAATGGCAGCTCGGAGAGATCAGCGGAACCGCGAAGGTCTTCCTCAAGGACCGAATCGCCTGGCTGGTCGAACGTGACTTCGGCCAATACGGCGAGCTTCGTCGCGCAACCAAAAGTGACAATGCGCCTGGCCGTGGAGTGGTCTTCGAAACCGATTACGCCTCGGCAAAGCTGATTGTTGCCTGGGCGCTGCACTGGCGGCAGAACGCGGTCGTGCTCGATCCACCAGAGTTGGCGAGTGAAGCGAGCGAAAGGCTTGCCTTGCTGATCGACCACCACCAGGGCCCCTTCAAGACTGCGCGGCGATCACCGAAGAAGCAGAAGGCTGCCCAGCGGGCCTCGCGTTCGGGGAGCCGCTCTGAGTCAGCGATCCGCCCGGAGCGGTTTGCCCGTCTCACCACTCTGGCCGGGATGCTGATCGACTCCTCGACCGACCTCGAGCCGCTGCAGACCGAGGAGGTCAAGACCCGCCTCAACCTGACCGACGAAGAACTCCGTGAGGACATCGATCTGCTGAACGTCGTCAACTTCGGTGGTGGAACCTACGTGCTCTACGCCGAGATCGTCGAGGACACGATCGAGGTCGACTCACAGCCCTACGGTGACAGTTTCGCCCGCCCGGCCCGCCTGCTGCCTCTCGAGGCGAAGGCGCTGGTGGCAGCGATCGATCTCTTCGGTGACCACCTGCCTCAGAGCGGGCTGGTTACCGCGCGCAAGAAGGTCGTTGGGGCGCTCGGACACGACCCCTCTGAAGAAGGCCTCGAAATCGCCTCGTCCGGCGGCGACGACTCCGAGTCGGCCCGAATCGTCAACAAGGCAATTGCGGGCAAGCGGGTACTGGCGATCAACTACTACAAGGAAAACGAGGACGAGTTCACCAAGCGCGAGATCGAGCCCTACCGCCTTGCCAATGGCTCGGAGGGCTGGTACGTGGCCGCCTGGGACCGCAAGCGAAAGGACGTAAGACACTTCCGCCTCGACCGGATCAAAGAGGCCACCGCAACCAAGGAGACCTTCGAGCCTCGCAAGGAGCTCGAGGAGATCGCTGCCTTCGAAGGCTGGCTGGCAAGCGGGGAAGTGCCGACCGCAGACATCGCACGGATCTGGGTTTCGCCTGAGCGAGCCCGCTGGACTCGCGAAGAAAGCACAGTGGTGGAGGAGCTCTCCGACGGTTCGATCGTGGTCGAAGTCCCCTACGGGAGCATGGACTGGCTGCTGCGCGAGGTATTGAAGGGGGCGGGCGAGCTGGTGGTACTCGAACCTGAATCGGCTCGCCAGGCAATCGTCGATCAGCTCGCTGGCGACATCAAATCCTCTCCAGCCACCAAGAAGCGCCCGGCCAGAAAACCTGCCTCAAAAGCTGCCTGAATCAACCGTCGCCAGAGTTCGCCTCTAGGCTCTGAACATGGCCAGCGGATCTCTCGACCTGACCACTATCACTGCGCCTAACCCCGGGCCGATGACGCTTACCGGAACCAACACCTACCTGGTCGGTCGTGGTCCGACATTGGTGATCGATCCGGGGCCGGCGGATGAGTCGCATGTCGAGATCGTGCTCGAAGCAATCGAGTCTCGAGGCGGTCACGCGGGGATAGTCCTCACCCATGGCCACGGAGATCATGCAGACTCGCTGGGTCTTATGAGGGAGACAGCGGTAGTGCTCGAAGACGCAGCTGAAGTGGGCGGGCTGCAGGCCATCGCAACACCGGGCCACGCCACCGATCACTTCTGCCTGATTCTCGATCCGGGGCACCCTGCGCACGGGGATGAGTCGGTGGGAAGGGTCCTGTTCGTTGGCGATCTTCTGCTCGGCACAGGCTCCGGACTGGTCCCTCCGAAATCCGAAGGCGGTTCGCTGTCCGACTACCTCGACTCGCTGCGCAAGGTGCGTGACCTCGAGCCTGAGCTCCTCTACCCCGGACACGGGCCGGTAATCGAAGACCCGACCGGCGCTATCGACAACTACATCCAACATCGCCTGGACAGAGAGGGGAGGCTGATCGAAGCCATCGGCTCGGGGGAGCGCTCGAGAGAGGGGCTACTCGATCTGGTTTGGGACGACGTACCTGCAGAGC
The DNA here is from genome assembly GCA_040375675.1 of Thermoleophilales bacterium. Taxonomy (GTDB): domain Bacteria; phylum Actinomycetota; class Thermoleophilia; order Solirubrobacterales; family 70-9; genus CAIUSP01. The sequence continues at coordinate 2,495 of JBEIRY010000013.1, forward strand.
TTCGACCTGCCGCAGCGCTTGCAATGCAGGCGCACCTCGAGAAACTGATCGACGACGGCGTGCCAGGCGCAGATTCAATCGATTAGAGCGCTCGGCGCCAGAAGGCGCTGAACGGATCTATCTCCTCGATCGGCTCATCGATGCCACGAGCGGCGCGAAAGTCTTCCACCGCCTTCCTGCAAACGTCGAGTATGTAGTCATCGATGATCACGTAACCGCCAGGCGAGAGCTTGTCATAGAGGTTCTCGAGGATGTCTACGGTCGAGGAGTACATATCGCCATCTGCCCTCAGAACCGCCAGACGACCCACCGGAGCGTCGGGAAGCGTGTCCGAAAACCATCCTTCGAGGAACTCGACTCGATCGCTGAGCAGACCGTATTTGCTGAAATTCCATTTCACCTGGTCCAGCGAAACAGCAAGTTCCGAGTAGAGGTGCCATCCCTTTCCCTCTTCGTCATCGGGGGTTCCGGGTGCAGACTTTGGAAGCCCACGAAATGAATCAGCCAGCCAGACCTTGCGGTCGAACTCGCCGTAGGCATCGAGCACGCCGCGCGCAAAGATCGACGCGCCGCCACGCCACACCCCACACTCGATGAAGTCGCCTGGAACCTTCTCCTCCACCACCGACCTGAGGCACATCTCGAGATTGTCGAGTCGCTTGCGACCGATCATCGTCTCGGCCTCCGATGGCCAGTCCATACCGTTGTCTCTGAGGGTCGAATCTTCCTCCGCTCTGGCCCGTACGAGGTCCAACCCTGCCCAGCGGAATGGAATCCTGACGGCCCGCTGAACGCGCCTCGCGAAGTGACTGCTTCCGGTACTGCCCTCGCCGATCGGCTGCATCGACTCGGAAAAGCCCTCGCGACGGACCAACCTCTTCAGCAGATCGATATACCCGTCGCGAAAAGCGACCTCGGGGTCTGGATGATCCGGGGCGGCCATCGCTGGTGAGCATAGATGCTCCCCTTGGGCCTATTCTCAGGCAAGCCCGATGAGCCGCCGCGACCAGATAGTGATGACAGAAGCCGAGCAGCTCGAGTTCCTCGAGCACGAGCGAATCGTCAACGTGGCGACCTTCGGGCCACGCGGCTGGCCTCACCTGATGCCCCTCTGGTACGTAGTCCGCGACGGTGAGATCTGGGTCTGGACCTACGGTAAGTCCCAGAAGATCAAGAACATCGAGCGCGACGACCGTGCGACCCTGCTGATCGAGGCAGGCGACGAATATCAGGAGCTTCGAGGTGTCCAGATCGAGGCCAAAGCAGAGCTGATCACCGAGTTCGATCCGGTATTCGACTTCGCAAAGGAGCTCACGGTCAGGTACGCGGAAGGAATCGATTCGATCGAAGGAGACGCTGCGGAGGCGCTGAAGGCTCAGGCAGCAAAGAGGGTCGTGATCCGTTTTCACCCGGTGCGCACAGCCAGCTGGGATCACCGCAAGCTCGGCGGCACCTACTAGGCCTGTCCAAACGCAAGGTTGCTGGCTGCACCTTTTCGGTGCGTCGGTAGCCTGAATTGCGATGAGCCAAGATCTCAAAGGACTGATCCTTTCGGGCGGGGCAGGTACGCGCCTGCGCCCGATCACCCACACCTCGGCAAAGCAACTGGTGCCGGTAGCCAACAAGCCGGTGCTCTTCTATGGCATCGAAGCGCTGGTCGAGGCGGGAATCACCGAGATAGGGATCATCATCGCCCCGGCGACCGGTGACGAGATCCGCGAAGCCGCCGGCGATGGCGAGAGGTTCGGCGCAAAGATCACCTACATCGAGCAGGCCGAACCGCTCGGACTCGCTCACGCGATGCTCACGGCGGCCGAATTCCTCGATGACAGCCCGTTCGTGATGTATCTCGGAGACAACCTCCTGCGCGACGGAATCGTCGATCTGGTCGAAGCCTTCCGCACGCAAGAGCCAGACGCGCTGATCCTGCTGACCCCGGTTGACGACCCATCCTCATACGGTGTTGCCGAACTCGACGGTGATCGCGTGGTCAGCCTGGTCGAGAAGCCCGAAAACCCGCCGAGCGACCTCGCTCTTGTCGGGGTGTACATGTTTGCCCCCTCCATTCACGAGGCTGCGCGAGCGATAAAGCCGTCTGCGCGCGGCGAGTTGGAGATCACCGACGCGATACAGAAGCTGATCGACGACGGTGCAAACGTCAGCGCCCACCGGGTCAAGGGCTGGTGGAAGGACACCGGACGACTCGAAGACATGCTCGAGGCAAATCGTCTCGTGCTGGAAGACCTCGAATCCAACATCGAAGGTGAACTGATCGAATCCGAGGTGGACGGCCGGGTCGTCATAGAGGAGGGCGCCCGCCTGGAGCGGACCGTGGTCAGAGGCCCTGCCGTGATCGCGGCAGGCGCGCAGCTGTGCGACGCCTACATCGGCCCGTACACCTCGATCGGCCCGGGAGTGCAGGTCACAGACTCTGAAATCGAACACTCGATCGTGCTTGCCAATTCCAAGATTGCCAATCTGGGCGAGCGAATGGAGCGGAGTCTGCTCGGGCGCGATGTAACGATCGTCGGCGGAGCCGATCGACCCAAGGCTCTGCAGTTTCTGGTCGGCGACCACGCCGAGATCACGATGCCATGAGCCCCTCGCGATGAAGATCCTGATCACCGGGGCCGGGGGAATGCTCGGTGGCGACATGGTCACCGTTGCCGAAGGGCTGGATCATGAGGTCATCGCGATGGATCATTCGACTCTGGACTTGACAGATCAAGCTGCAGTCGAAGCTGCCGTAAGGGACGAGACCCCGGGGGTGGTGATCAACTGCGCTGCCTGGACCGACGTGGACGGCGCCGAAGTCCACGAAGAGGAGGCGACCCGGGTGAATGCCGAGGGCGCTGGAAACCTCGCCGCAGCGGCAGCCAAGGCAGGCGCAAAGGTCTGCCAAATCTCTACCGACTACGTCTTCGACGGCGCCAAGGAGGGCGCGTATGTCGAATCTGATCCGACCTCTCCTGTCCAGGCGTATGGAAGATCGAAATTGGCTGGCGAGAAGGCTGTACGAAGCGCCAACCCCGATCACTTCATCGTCAGAACCTCTTGGCTGTTCGGGCCTGCGAACCAGCGGCCGAACTTCGTCGAAACCATGCTGAGAATCGGATCAGCCGGGGAGCCGGTGATGGTGGTGCACGACCAGATTGGTTGCCCTACCTACACCGGCCATCTTGCAATTGGCGTAGTCAGGCTGATCGACAGCGTCTCCTACGGAGTCCACCACATGGCGGGCTCGGGCAGTTGTTCCTGGTACGGGTTCGCAGAAGAGATCTTCGAACAGGCAGGTGTCGATGCCAATCTCGTGCCCACTGATTCCGCGGGCTTTGCGAGGCCCGCCAAGCGCCCCGCCAACTCGGTTCTGGCCAGCGAGTGGGAAACTCCAATTGTGCTTCCCGAATGGCAGAGAGGGCTCGACGAGTATCTGCGTCGTCGCAACGCACCCGATGCGAGTGAGGATCCTGCATGAAGTTGCTGGTAACCGGTGGCGCCGGATTCATCGGATCGAACTTCGTCGAGCGGCGCCTCAGCGTTCACCCTGACGACCGGATAGTGGTGCTCGACAAGTTGACCTATGCGGGGCGGAGAGAGAGTCTCGAAGGCGTACCGGCCGACAGGCTGGAGTTCGTGGAAGGCGATATCTGCGACCGCGAAGCTGTCTCGGCCGCGATCGAGGGCTGCGACGCCACTGTGAACTTCGCAGCCGAGAGCCATGTCGATCGCTCGATCGAGAAACCCGGCGAGTTCATCGAGACTGACGTATTCGGAACCTATGTACTGCTCGATGTCGCGCGCGAGCGCGGCATCCGGCATCTCCAGATCTCGACCGACGAGGTCTACGGCGACTTTGCCGATACCGATGAATCGGCGACTGAGGTCTCTCCCCTGGACCCCTCCTCCCCTTACTCGGCCTCGAAGGCCGGCGGTGACCTGTTGGTCGGTGCGTTCGCTCGCACCTACGCCGCCGATGCCCTGATCGTCCGGGCTTCGAACAACTACGGACCCCGTCAGCACCCCGAAAAGCTGATTCCGCTCTGCATCTTGAACGCGCTCGCAGGCGATCAACTCCCTGTCTACGGAGACGGAATGCAGATTCGAAACTGGCTGTACGTGCAGGACTTCTGTAGCGCGATCGATGTCGTGCTCGAGAGCGGCAGCGCGGGCGAGGTCTACAACGTGGGCGGACCCGATGAGCTTCCGAACATCGAGGTCGTGAAGCGGATCATCGAGTTGGCCGGAGGAGATGAATCGCGGATCGACTTCATCGAGGACCGCCCTGGGCACGACCTGCGCTACTCACTTGCCTCTGATCGGCTCGGTGAACTCGGCTGGACAGCAGAGGTCGGCTTCGATGAGGGAATCGAGAGGACCTTCGCCTGGTATCGCGACAACCCGCAGTGGTGGGAGCCGATTCGCTCCGGTGAATACCGCGAGTACTACCTGCGCCACTACGGACAAGATCTCGGCGGTGATCAGAAGCGATGAGCTACAAGCGTCTGGACACAGAGCTCGAGGGATTGCTCCTTTTCGAGGCATCGGCCAACGAAGATCCTCGCGGGTTCTTGAGCGAAAGCTGGCGTAAGGATCTGATGACCGAGTTGGGCATCGACTACGAGTTCGTTCAGGAAAACCACTCCCGATCCATCAAGGGGACCTTGCGTGGCATCCACTTTCAGACCGAACCGGGGCAGGCCAAGTTGGTGCGCTGCGCCAGAGGAACGATCCTCGATGTCGCGGTGGACCTGAGGCGGGGCTCTCCTACCTACAGGCAGTGGGAGGGTTTCGAACTCAGCGATACGAACCGGCGGCAGCTGCTCGTGCCCATCGGATTCGGGCATGCATTCTGCGTGTTGAGCGACGAGGCAGATGTGATCTACAAACTCTCCAGCTACTACGACCCCGATACCGAACGCGGTATCGCCTGGGATGACCCCGGAGTCGATATCGAATGGCCAGCGATGCCTCGCCTCGTCTCCGACCGAGATGAAAACGCGCCAAAGCTTTCCGAGATCGCCGAAACCCTCCCCTGGTAGGCGCGGCGGCGGACTCGCCAACACACAGGTGCCTCAGGCTGGATAATCCACGGAATGGAGGAAAGAGCCGAAGGCGTTATCGGGCTGCTCGCGGGAGTTCCCCTGTTCTCATCCCTGTCGGGTGAAGAACTCAAGCACGTTGCCGAGCTGGCGATACCTCGCAGGTTCCCCGCTGACACCAGAGTGTTCAGCGAGGGAGACGATGGAGGTACCTGCTTCATCTTGAAATCAGGCTCCTGCCGGGTTACCCGGGAACATCGCGACGGGCGTGCGATCACCCTCGCCAATCTCGGCACTGGTGCCGTATTCGGGGAGATGTCGCTGTTCGATCAGGGAACGAGATCTGCAAGTGTCGAAACCTCGGAGGAGACCGAACTTCTTGCAATACCCGCGGCCGATATGCGTTCGCTGCTTCGCGAACACCCACAGCTTGCGGAGAAGATGGTCGTCGCTCTTGCGGAAAGACTCCGTGCCGCCAACGAACGGCTGGCAAGTCAGTCCTTCCAGACTGTGCCGGCCCGGGTCTCGGCAGCGTTGCTCCAGGCGCTCTCGACCCCAGAGGCCTCCGCGAGCGGGACTCAGGAACCGGTGACGTTGACCATGCGCCAGGCCGATCTCGCCCAGCTTGCCGGGACTTCGCGCGAAAGCGTCAGCCGATTCATCGCCGGTCTGGAAAGAGAGGGCGTGGTCAAGGTCGGGCGAGGCCGCCTGACCATTCTCCGTCCGGAAGATCTCCAGAACTACGTGCCCTGAAGGGCCCGATTACTTACGCTTGATCTCGCAGCTGTCGAACAGCGTCGGTCCGCCGCCGCCCCAGCAGTCGTCGCGACCGACTGAACCAAAGAGTCTGTCCTCGCCCCTCAGCCCCTTCAGCAGGTCGTCTCCTTGGCGGGCGTAGATCGTGTCGGAGCCGTTGGTACCGGCCAGCACATCGTTTTGGCTGGTTCCTTCGAGGATCTCGAGATCACCGTCGACCACGGTGGCAGCACACGAGGAGTCGTTTCTGGCCTTGGCGGTACCGCCTAGCCTCGCTTCGATGCCGACATCCTGCACCCGGGCAAAGCCCGCGATGTCCTGAATTCCTCCGCCACCCGAGAAGTGGTGGGCAACGCAGATCGTGTTCGTCACCAGCTGATCGTTTCCATCCCCGCCACGCAGATCGTCTGCGCCCTCATTGCTGATCAGCGCATCAGATCCGTCCCTTCCAGACATCAGATCTCTGCCGCCTCCGTCGATGATCACGTCGTCCAAGGGACCACCGATGACCTCATCATTTCCGTCGGAGCCGTCGAGATCGGTGGTGGCCGTATCTGGCACCCCGCCGTCGATCTGAATCGAGTCATCGCCTCCGCCGCCCCAGGCCAACAGGTAACCGAGATCAGCCGGCACCTCACAGGTAGCGCCGTCCGCCGTAGCGGTGCATCCGTCGCCGGCACTGAGCGGGGTTTGAGAGACGACCGTAACCGTCGTTCCCGAGCCCGAGACCACCCAGCGATCAGCCGAGACATCGCTTCCGAGGATCACCAATCCACTGTCGCGCGCTGTTCGGTCATCGACGAAGACCGAACGCGAAGGACACTGCGCTCCTCCACAAAGGTCATCGAGAGAGCGGCCGGTGTTGTTGTCGTCGACGAACGAGGATCCGATTACCGACTCGATACTGCTCAGCGTCTCGGCGTTGCCGTCGTCTCCTGAGGCCGAGCTGGAATCGATCCGTACCCCAGGAATTCCGGGATTGGCACCGGGAGGGGTCGCCGTGGCAAAACTCGCGATATCACTGCCGTCGCCACCGATGTAGCTGTCGCCATTGGTGCCACCACGAAGAAGGTCATTGTCTCCATCGCCGTTCATCGAATCGATTCCGTGTCCCCCGATGATCACGTCATCTCCGGTCTCTCCGTATAGGTGATCATCGACCTGGTCGCCGTAGATCCGGTCTGGTCCGGGACCTCCATAGATGACATCGCTACCGTCACGACCGCGGATGTAGTCGGCACCTGCGCCGCCGTGAACGGTTTCACCGCCTGGGCCCGTGTCGATCAGGTCATCGCCGTCTCCTCCGAAGATCGCCTTCTCGCGTCCGTCTTGGCCGAAGACCGTGTCGTTGCCCGGGCCGGCATCGATCCAGTCCTTGCCTGCATCGGTGTAGATCGAGTCCTCGTCTCCACCGCCGTAGACGCGGTCAATGCCGCGCCCGGAGCGGACAATGTCATCGCCAGTACCGCCATAGACGCGGTCGCCGCCCTTCTCTCCAATGACTGTGTCGTTGCCGTCGTTTCCGAATACGCGATCGGCGCCGCTTCCGCTGTTGATTTGGTCATCACCTGAACCACCGCATACCGTGTCAGGACCCTTCGAGCCGGTACGGGTGATCAGGACATCATCTCCGCCTCCGAGCACGATCACCTGAGGACCGATCGGATTGATCACTCGGTTGTCGCCTGCGCCCTTGACGATGTCTGCAGCCTTGCCGCCACATGTGGGACGTGCCTGAGCTGTCGAAGCACCAAAGAAGGTCAGCGCCGCTAGCGCAGACAGTGTGATCGAAAGGGGGTATCTGAAAGGTTTCATCTCACTATTGAGAACACACGTGGGAGGCAAAGGTTGTGTGCCCGCTTGCACTAGGCTGGCCGTCGTGAGCGGAATTTATGTACTCAACTTCTACTCTGCCGTATTCGTCGACCAACTGAAGCGAGGTCGAAAGACCGCCACCATCCGACTGGGAGACAAATCCCGTAAGTACAAGCGGGGTTTGGTCGTCTGGATCACGGTTGGATACCGACATCAGCCTCGCGAGAAGATATTTGCGGCGGTGGTCGACGATGTCGAGGTGAAGAAGGCGTCTGAGCTCTCCCCGCGCGACATAGAGCATGACAATCCCGAATTCCGCAGGCTCGAAGACAGTCTCGCCTTTCTCGAGCAGATCTACGGTCGGCCGATATCGCCGGATGACACGGTCAGCGTGATTCGCTTCTCCCAGATAGTCGAGCGCCCTGGTGCCCTGTTGGGTGGCAACGGCGATCCACCATCACCCAACTGACCAACTGAAGTAGGTGGTCAAAAAGGCTTGGAAAATCGGCACTTGTTGCCTATACTCCTCAGGAACTTGGCACTCTCCAGTAGAGAGTGCCAGAGCGCCAGAGGCTTGCCGAACGCTTGCCGGAAGCGCTGACAAATCGACCCTCAGCAACGGAGGTATCAACAATGAAGCTGAAGCCCCTGGGTGACCGCCTGATTGTGCAGGCAACCGAGGAAGAAGAAACAACTGCGAGCGGGATCGTCCTGCCCGACACCGCCAAGGAGAAGCCCCAGAAGGGCAAGGTCCTGGCCGTCGGCGACGGTGCGCTCAATGAGGACGGCAGCCGTCGTCCGCTCGACGTCAAGGAGGGGGACGAGATCCTCTACTCCAAGTACGGCGGAACGGAAATCACCATCGACGGCGAGGAACTGCTCGTCCTGCGCGAGTCGGATGTACTCGCGAAGGTCGGCTAGTACCTACCCACTGAAAAGGAGGAACCAGAAGAAATGTCTTACAAGGAATTGAAGTACGACGAAGAAGCGCGTGGCGCGCTTCAGGCTGGAGTCGACGCCGTGGCCAATGCGGTCAAGGTGACGCTCGGTCCGAAGGGTCGCTACGTGGTGCTCGACAAGAAGTTCGGTGCGCCCACCATCACCAACGACGGAGTGACCATCGCCCGTGAGATCGAAGTCGAGGACGTCTTCGAGAACCAGGGAGCACAGCTGGTTCGCGAAGTCGCCACGGCAACCAACGATGTAGCCGGAGACGGAACCACGACGGCGACTCTGCTTGCGCAGACGATCGTCCGCCACGGTCTCCGCAACGTTGCAGCCGGAGCCAACCCGCTCGGCCTGCGCAAGGGCATCGAGATGGCCGTCGGTCAGGTAGTCGAGCAGCTCGCTACCAAGCAGTCCAAGGAGATCTCCGGCAAGGAGCAGATCGCCCGCGTGGCCGAGATTTCGGCCGCTGATGAGGAGATCGGCAACATCATCGCCGATGCGATCGACAAGGTCGGCAAAGACGGCGTGGTGAACGTCGAAGAAGGCCAGACCTTCGGGATGGAGCTCGAGTTCACCGAGGGAATGCAGTTCGACAAGGGCTACATCTCCCCGTACATGGTCACCGACCAGGACCGGATGGAAGCGGTGCTGGAAGAGCCATACGTGCTGATCGTCAACCAGAAGATCGGCTCGGTACGTGATCTCCTGCCGGTTCTCGAGCAGGTAATGCAGGGTGGCAAGCCACTGCTGATCATCGCCGAGGATGTCGAAGGCGAGAGCCTCGCGACCCTGGTCGTGAACAAGCTCCGCGGCACCTTCACCGGTGTAGCGGTCAAGGCTCCGGGCTTCGGTGACCGCCGCAAGCGGATGCTGGAAGACATTGCGATCCTGACCGGTGCCGAGGTAATTACCGAGGAGATGGGCCTGAAGCTGGAGAACACCCAGCTCACCCAGCTCGGTTCTGCCCGTCGCGTGGTCGTAAGCAAGGACGACACCACGATCATCGACGGTGGCGGAGAAAGTGATCAGATCAAGGGCCGGATCAAGCAGATCAAGTCCGAGGTCGAGAACACCGACTCCGACTTCGACCGTGAGAAGCTGCAGGAGCGCCTGGCCAAGCTGGCCGGCGGTGTTGCGGTGGTCAAGGTCGGCGCCGCAACCGAGACCGAGATGAAGGAGAAGAAGCACCGCGTAGAGGACGCCTTGCAGGCGACCCGTGCGGCGCTCGAAGAGGGAATCGTTCCAGGCGGCGGCGTTGCTCTGCTGAACGCCCAGGATGCGGTCGACCTCGACTCCTACTCCGACGACGACGAGCGCACTGGTGCATCGATCATCAAGCGCTCTCTCGAGGAGCCGATCCGACAGATCGCCGAGAACTCAGGGTTCGAGGCATCGGTCGTGGTCGAGAAGGTCCGCGGCATGAAGGCCGGAGAGGGCCTGAACGCAGGCAACGGTGATTACGGGGACCTGGTCAAGGCCGGCGTAATCGACCCGACGATGGTCACGCGCTCCGCGCTGCAAAATGCAGCGTCGATCGCCAAGAACATCCTGACCACCGAGGCAATCGTTGCCGAGCCGCCCGACAAGGACGGCGGCGGCGGCGGAATGCCCGGCGGAATGCCGGACATGGGCGGCATGATGTAAGCAGGCCTTCCACTCGAGGGCCGAGTTTCAAAAGAGCCTCGTCGCATTTGCGGCGGGGCTCTTTACTTTCGCGCTAACTGATCAGTGGATTGACCGAAGCAGGCTCGATACCTAGTTCTCTCAGACCTGCCGATCCGCCGTCCGAACAAATCGAGTGTGTGAGGAGATCCAACTCATCAGGTGTGGGAATGCGGTTCGCATTGACCAGCAGCGAGAGGAAACGGAGTTTCATCTCGATCAGCGAGACCGGCAACCGCACCGAGCGATTGTGTCGTCGCATTGCAAGACCGACCAGGTAAGAGAACTGATTCGTGGTCTGATCGCCGGCCAACTCGATCCTTCGGGGGCCATCCGCCGAAGCGGGTGGGTCACGATCGATCTCCGCCAACAGCGCCGCTACCACATCACCCACAGCCACCGGCTGTATTCGCGCTCTGGAGCTGCTCGCGGGCAGCGTCGTGACAGGCAGCAGGGAGAGCCCGGCCACGACCCGCTGCCAGATCGAGTCCGGCGCATCGATCACCGATGGTGCCATCACGGTCACCGCAAGATCCGAAGCGAGGACGTCTCTTTCGGCAGCAGCCTTAGAGCGCAGAAAACGCGATCCCGAGAGACTGTCGGCACCAAGGCAGGAGAGATAGATGAACCGTTCCGCTCCGGCCTCCTCAGCCGCACGAAGCAATCGCGCGGTAGCGAGACCGTTTACCTCTTCGATCGAACCTCCCCCGCCCGGGTGTTCTTGATCGCGAAATGTTGCGGCAAGATGAACCACCGTCTTCACGCCACGAGCGGCGTGACGCAGCGAATTCGCGTCGGCGAGATCTCCAAGAGCAAGTTGAACATCGACCCGTGATGCACCGAGATCCTGCGGGTCACGAACCAGCACACGAAGTTGATACCCGGCCTCGATCAAACCAGGCAGCAGCCTGGTTCCAACCGTTCCGGTTGCGCCGGTAAGAAGGATCATCTCGCCTAACCGTATAGGTAGGGACCGGGAGTCATCGTGGTGCCGGTCTGCGTAAAATGACGCTTCGCGTCTAACCGAGAACTTTTAACGACCAGAAAAGGAGTCAGACAGTGGCCTACGTCATCGCCGAGCCATGTATCGGAACGAAAGACAACTCGTGCGTTGAGGTCTGCCCGGTGGATTGCATCCACCCGACTCCCGATGAGGCCGACCACAACGAGGTAGAGCAGCTCTATATCGATCCAGACGAGTGCATCGACTGCGATGCATGCGTAGAGGCATGCCCGGTCGATGCATGTTTTGCCGAGGATCAGCTGCCATCCGAGTGGGCGAAGTACGCTCAGGTCAACGCCAACTACTACGCCTCCAAGAAGTAAGACACCGCGGCGCGGCAAGTTGCGGTGCCGCGGGTCAGCGCCGCTACTGAATTACCGGTAGCTCGGTTGCGCCCGGTCCGGGAGCCTTCGGCCCCGGAGGAGGATCACCAGCTGAGTCTGGAGCGGCCATCATCGGCAGCTCCTGAGGAGTCATGGCAAGGATTCCCCGCGCAGCCTGACGGATTGCCTGCGCTGCCGGTGCATCTGGCTTATCGACTACCAGCGGCCGACCTTCGTCGGCGCCTTCTCTGAGATCGGTCTCGAGCGGAACCTTCGCCAGGAGAGGAACATCGATCTCCTCGGCAAGGATCTGTCCACCACCTTCGCCGAAGATCGCGACCCGCTCCCCGTCGGGAGATTGAAACGCGGACATGTTCTCGATCACCCCGACTACTTCGAGATCGACCTTCTCGGCCATATCTGCCGAACGACGGGCAACCGACTGGGCGGCTGGCTGGGGGGTGGTCACGAGCACGAACTTCGCCTGCGGCAGCAACTGCGCAAGGCTCATCGATACGTCGCCTGTGCCCGGGGGGAGGTCGAGCAGCAAGTAGTCGAGCTCGCCCCAGTCGACATCCTCTAGAAACTGCTGGATCGCCTTGTGCAGCATCGGCCCTCGCCAGACAACTGCGGCATCGGACTCGACGAAGAACCCCATAGAGATCACCTTGGGGCCAGCCGGCGATACGAGCGGAATGATCTTTCGATCAGGGGATACCTCTGGACGCCCGTCGATGCCGAGCATGCGGGGAATCGAGTAACCGTAAACGTCGCAGTCGAGTGCGCCAACCGCCTTGCCCTCCGCGGCCAAAGCGGCGGCCAAGTTGGCGGTCATCGTGGACTTACCCACGCCTCCCTTGCCGGAGGCGACGCAGATCACGTTCTTTACCTGGGCCAGAGAGCCCTGAGGGAGCTTCGGTCGACCGAGCTTCTCCTGCAGACCCGACTTCTCCTCTTCGCTCAAGACGTCGAAGCCGACTGCAACCTCACCTACACCCTCGACTGCACCGACCCGCTCGGTCACCGCCTGCTCGAAGTGGCCGCGAATCGGACAACCCGGAGTGGTGAGGGAGACGATTACCTCGACCCGCCCACCCTCGGAAACTTCGACCGAGCGAACCATCTCGAGCTCGACGATGTCGCGCCCGAGTTCAGGATCGATTACCCCGGAGAGGGCTTCGGTGATCGCTTCGTGTGTCGGGGCATCGTTGCTCATCTGGTCTCCAAGTTTCGCAGAAGTGGAAGCTACGGGCATGAAACGAAAGTGCCCGCGCCTCCGGCGAATGCGGAGAGCGCGGGCCTTTCAGATCAGGTTCCTCTCAACCGAAGAACCGAGTCGATCGCTCAGACCAGCTCGCGAACGCGCTGAACCAGCGGCTCGATGCGCTGCTTGACCGGATCCATCCGGTCGGTGACCGGTGCGATGCGATTGGCTGCACCGCGGAGGCGGTCTGCGACCTCTTCCTGGGCACGCTCACGCACCTCGGAACCACGGCGACCCGCCTTGTCGAACTCCTCGGCGAAGGTCACGCGCATCGTCTCGATCTCGCCGGGGCGACGCTCGGAATCGAGAAGCGCCTCGACCTTGTCGCGAGCGGGCTCGACGTAATCGGTAACCGCATTGTCGACTGCACCAACAACGGCGTCCACGACCTGAAGAGCCTGATCGGCCGGCTTTGCTGCGGTCTCCTCGACCTTGGCGCTGCCGTTCTTGGATGCGGCCTTGGTGCTTGTGGCCTCGCTGGCCTCTGTTTCCTGCTTCTTGATACCCATCAACTGAACACACCTCTGTTTCGAGATTCGGGTTGTTTTCTGATTGAAAGTCCGCACCGAAAACGATGCGAACACATGTTCTTACCCCCGTAATGGACGGCGGTTACACCGCTGAGCGAGATTGGTTTTCAGGCGGCAGAGGTACGACGGCGAATCAGACTGCGGAGACGACGCACCGGATGGATGCGGGGCATCCTGCTGGCACCCACCCTGGAAATCCAGGACTCCGGGTCGTCTATCTCGTCGAGCGTTGGTAGATCCTCTGCCGAGCGCCAAACCCTGTTCAGGGTTTCGATCCCGCTCGACTCGACGACGCTGTCGCAGAAGGCCTTACCCCGTCGGTACTGAGCGAGTTTCGCATCGAGTCCAAGCAAACGCGCAACCACCTGGTCCAGAGCTCCGCGGCTGCCGCGATCGCGTTCGAGACTCTTGCGAAGATCCTCGACGCCCTCACCCATCTCCGAGGCGGCAGCGTCCATCACGTGTTCTGCGTAGCCCTCTACCACGGTCATCACTGCAGTCAGCCGATCGACCAGTTCGAGTTGAGGCTCGGTCCAGAAGAGGCTTGCCAACTCCCCCCGCCCGACCGCGTCGGCGATCCCGCGCGGACCTAAACCGACCAGTTTCGAAAGAACGTCAGAGGCCTTGACATCCATCGAAGCCTTGGTCAATAGCTCACGCGCCAACTCACCAATGTGTTCGCGCAGCCAGGGCACAGCGGCAAACTGGAGAGCGTGCGTACCCTCATGTAGCGCAATCCAATGGAGGAACGGGTCTGGCTCGGCCCCGAGTCGCTCCCGGGCAGCAGCCAGGTTCGGTGCAACGAAGAGGAGCCTTGGTGACCGGGCCGGGCCGAACAAGGCAACGTCGTATTGGCCAACGACCTTCTGGGCCAGATAGCCGGTGGCGAGACCTACCTCGACTCCCGCTGCCACGGAGCCAAATCTCCTGGCAATTCCACTGGGCATCTGAGAGCGCTCGGCGAGTTCGCGCTCCAGCTCAGTCGAGATGTCCTGGAAGGACTTGATCGAAGAGGCGACCCACTGCTCGCGAGTAACCAACTCGGCAGGTGGGATCTCGGTGCGTGCGTGCAGGCCCGTGTAGTCGGCGACGATGCCGATGGCGCGGTCAGACTCTCGCCGCAACTCGGCCTCTCCGGCTCCGAGCCAGGCGGGCCCTTGCCCGGCAACCGTGCATGCGATGCGATCTGCGAGGCCCCAGTCGACCAGACGCTCGGTCATTCGAGAAGAGCTTGAGCCGAAAGCAGGAAGTCGAGGTCCGACCGGGTCCTGGCTGCAGCAACGTGGTAGCGCGGGCCCAAATCGAGCTCGGCATCCTCCAGCGGCTCGCCAGCAAAGCTGAGATGGGCGCCAGCTTCTCTGACGATCAGCTGACCTGCCGCTGCATCAACCGACCGACACCCACGCATCGAGAGCATGCCGTCGAAGCGGCCAACGGCCACGTAAACGAGTGAGACGGCAAGTGATCCCGGCGTGCGAAGACGAAATACACGATCGGTCATCTCATCTGCAACCCGAACCATTCGCTCAGGCCGAGTTGCCTCCATGCCGACTATCTCGAGGCCGTCGCCAAGCGAGGCGTCGACTTGGACGGGCTTGCCGTCGAGTACTGCGCCAGCGCCGAGTTCGGCGTGGAACTCCTCGTCGGCCCCGAACTCGTAGACGTAGCCGAAGGTGACATCTGCCATCGACATACCGTTCGCCACGGCAACGCTGAGGCTGTGACAGGGAATCGTTCGGCGCGCGTTCAGCGAGCCGTCGATCGGATCGATCACGACTACCGTCTTGCCAGCCTCGGAGGCTTCACCGAAACTGACCTCACCGCGCTCTTCTGAAATGGCGGTAAAGGAGTAACCCTCCGAAGCGATCAGTTCGAGCTGCTCGAAAAAGACGTCCTCACAGAGACGGTCGATCACCAGGGTGTTGTCGCCACCTTCTCCAACTCCGTCGTAGTGGGTGCGAGCCTCGATCCCTTCGTGTGCGGCAAAGATCTGCTTCTGGGCCTCTACCGCAGCTCGGCATGCAACGAGCCACCGCTCAGCTGTCTCTGACTGGGACATGAGCCAATGCTACGACGGCGCGGCCGGTGGCCAATCTCCCAAGCTCCGGAATCGACTCGACGGAATGGTTCGGAGCCGAATTTATTGCCCACGATCATCGAATAGCCTCAACGGAGATGGAAAACCTCGATCAAAAGACAGCGCTTGGCGCCATCACACTGACAGACGCTCAGAGCAGAGCTGCTGACCCCGAACGCAAGGCCGTACTCGTTCTCGGTCCGGCCGGCTCTGGAAGGACCGAGTCGCTGGCTGAGCGACTCGCGGGGCTTGCCAGTCGCTCCGAGAACGCGCTGGCGATTGCGCGAACTACCGCCGGCGCCGCAACGCTCCGCCGTCGCGCAGAGGCGAGGATCAACGACGAGGGGTTCGAGCCGATCGAGTGCCTGCCTGTACGCGAGGCTGCGGCGAGGCTGCTTGCCGCCTACGGCGAGTTGGTCGGCTCGGATGCCTTCTTCGATCTGCTCGGGCCGGGCGAACGCGTTGCCCTGATGCTCGACGAGTTCGACCATCTTCCCCTGCGGCTTCACGAGATTCGGGGCAACCCGGGAGGTCTGCTTGCGAGGATCGTGACCAGAATCGATGCTCTCAAAGATGCCGGCACCGACTCGGCCGGATTCCGCTCTTGGGCCGAGTCCCGCCAGAGAGCGGCTGAGAATCAAACCGACCGCGATCTCGCAGAGCGCGAGCTCGAGTTTGCAGAGATCTTCGAAGCCCATGATCTACTCGTACGCGAGGCTGGGGGGATAGATGGCGGCGAGGCGATCCTTGCTCTGACCGCGCTGCTTGGCCGCCATGAGAGCGCGGCGGCGGCGATCGCCGAGCGACACCCGGCGCTGATCGTGGACGAGCTGGAGAGTCTCTCCCCCGCTGAGCTGCGGCTGGTCGGGGCGCTGGCTGAACGAGCTACCACGACGGCACTCGCCTGCGATCAGGTCGCTGGATCGGGTGGCGATACCGGCGCCGGCTGGGCACGGCGCTCGATCGAGGGACTCGAAGAGATCACTCTCCAAGGTTGCCACCGCCACGGCAAGAGGATCTCCCTGACCGCCTTGGCGGCTGCCGATATCGAGCGAGATGATTTTGGAGATCTCGGGGCCGCCGACGATGCGACGGTCGATTTCTGGGTCTGCGAAAACCAAAGGGCCGAGGCCCAGGCAACGGCGCGCGAGGTCGAAGCGATGCTCTCGAGCGGAATCCCGGGTGGAGAGATATGCGTTGCCCTCGCCGATACGCGAAGCGAGAGAGAGATAGCAGCCGCCCTGACCGAGCGCCACATCCCATTCCGGTCGATCGAGGGCCGGGGATTCCTCAGCCGCGCAAAGGTCCGCGACGCGATCGCATGGCTGCGCCTTCTGGCGGACCCAACCGACGGACCCGCTGCAGTCCGTGTGCTGGGTCGAGCGCCGATCGAGCTCCGGTCGGTAGATGTAGCGAGCTGCACCTCGATCGCCCGCAGACGAAAGCTGGACATGGTCTCCGCAAGCGAAGCAGCCCTGGAGAGCCCGCAACTTCCCCAGGATGCCCGAGAGCGAATCCGCGAATTCCTCGGCCTCTACGCTGCTGCATCCAAAGCAATGGAGGCGATGACCCCGGATGTCTTCGTTCGACGGCTGATAGAGCGGATCGGCCTGCGTCGTGAACGCCTCTACGGAGCAACGACCGACACGGTCGAGCGCCTGCGAGAGCTTTCGCGACTCGACGAGTTTGCAGCTGCCTGGGCGCGTCGCCACCCGACCGGATCGAACAGGGCGTTCGTCAAACACCTGATCACCGTCTCCGAGGCAGATCTTCCCTTCTCCGATGACCGCTGGCCGCAGAGCCCCGACACGGTTCAGGTCGGGCGGCTGGACCGCTTCAAGGGAAGCGAGTTCGAGGCGGTGTTCGTGCTCGGTCTGCGTGCCGGTGCGCTCTCCGGCGAAAGACCGGCCGCGCAGTTGCCTGCGGAACTTCGCAGCCGACCACGCCCTGCTGAGGAGACAGCTCGGCTCGATCTCTACTCGGCGATGACCAGGGCCCGGGAGAAACTCATCCTGAGCAGACCGAGAACCGATTCGAGCGGCGAGAGGGCGGGGCCTGCGCCGGCCTTCGAGAGGGCAAGGGCGAGCCTCGATGCAACCGAGGACCGCCAGGTCGAGGAGATATTCGGCCCGGCCGAAGGGCTTCACGCGGCGTACCGGATGATTCAGGAAGAGGCTCTCGAAGGGGCCTGGCGTGCAGGCGGCGGACTCGGAGACCCTCGACTGGATGCGCACCTGGACGTACACGCCGCTGTTGCGAGGTTCCTCGAAGCGATCAAGCTGGCGGCGCTGATCCAGAAACGCGATGAAGAACCCCTCGACGATGCGCTCTCCCACGTCAACCAGCTCCTCTCTCACGATCTGTCGACCGGCCAGGCAGAGGCACTAGACGAGTCGAAGCTCGACGAGTTCATCCTCACCGGAGAGGCCGAGAGGGAGCGCAGCGGCGAGTTGGTCGCCGAACGAGACGAGCCTTCACTCGAGGCCTTCCTGCCGCGAAAGGGCCAGGGGATGGCGCTGTCTGCAACCGATATAGACCTGTACCGGACCTGCCCACTGAAGTACAAGTTCGCGCGAGTCTTCGGAATTCCCCAGCAGCAAACGGTCAACCAGAGAGTCGGAATAGCGATCCATCAAGTTCTCGAGCGCTATCACGGACCGGAAAGTCCCCAGACGCTCGAGCGACTGATGACGCTGTTCGTCGAGGCCTGGCGCAAGGGAGGATTTGGTGAAAGCGACGACGAGATCCAGTTCCGGGACCGGGCAGTGGAGGCACTCAAGCGCTACCACCAACGCTCCGCCGAACTGGAGGCGACTCCACGGTGGCTCGAGCGCGGCTTCGACTTCACGATCGGCCCCCACCACCTGCGCGGCAGAGTCGACCGGGTTGACGCCCTGCCCGACGGCGGTTTCGAATTGATCGACTACAAGACCGGCGAGCCAAAAGCCGCGAAGGATCTCTTGAACGATGTCCAGCTCGCGATCTACCAGATAGCTGCAAAGGAGTCTTGGGGCATAGAACAGACCACGAGAGGAAGCTTCTGGTATGTGCTAGCCGACGAAAAGGTTGCAGTCGAAGGAAGCGGGGACGAGCGCGAGCGGATAGAAACCCTGACTCACGAGGTTGGCGAGGGAATCGCCAGTCAGGACTTCGAGCCGCGACCGTCGCCGACGATCTGCAACTGGTGCGACTTCAAGTTGATCTGCCCGGCCTCGGAAGGCCGAAACGAAGCCGCCTAGCGGCCATCCCCTTGCTGACGGAGGAATCGCTCGAACTCCTCGGCAATCGCTTCGCCCGAAGGTACCTCTGTCCCCTGGTCCAGGCGCTCGGACTGCTCCTCCTCGAGCCTCGAGACCATCTCGGCGATCTCCGGGTTGGCAGCAACCGCACTGCTGACCTGATCTTCGTAGGAGGATGACTCTTCTTCCAGATCCGATCCATCGAGGGCCACACCGGTCAATCCCTCGAGCCTGCGCAGGAGGGCAAGGGATGCCTTTGGGTTGGGAACCGCAGCCGCATAGTGAGGGACGGCCGCCCAGAGGCTTGCCGAAGGCATCTCGCGCCGCGAACAGGCATCGTGCAAGACGCCGGTAATGCCGACCGGGCCTTCGTAGTTGGATCGCTCGAGATCTAGCTGGCGAGCCAATCCCTCATCAGAAGCAAAACCTGTGATCGGTACGGGGAGCGTATGGGCAACATCGGCAACCAGCGAACCCAGGGTCACGACCATCTCTACCCCCAAGGTGTCGGCTACCTCCGCAAGCGCCTCGGAGAAGGTCCTCCACCGCAGGTTCGGCTCGGTGCCGACCAACAAAACGAGATCACGTTCGGCATTCGGAGTGCTGACTGCGAGCAGGATGTTCCCCGGCCACTCGATCTCCCTCTTGCTCCCTTCGGTAAGCGTGATGGTTGGACGATTGGCCTGAAAGTCGAAGAACTCCTCGGGATCGATCTGAGCGATCAGCTCGGCATCCATCGTTTCGGCAATCGTGGTGACGACCGTCGTTGCTGCGCCAGCGGCATCGTTCCACCCGGCAAAGGCGCCGACGAGACTCGGGGAGCGGAGCTCCGGCGGATCGTTTTCCCACGCGATCGAATCCATCACGACGAGCGTAGACCAGCGGACAGCCGTGCGTCCGGCTGAGGCGAAAAGATCGACCAATGAGCGCCCAAACCGAACCTGAGCCAGAGTCCTCGCCGAGTAGCGGACAGCCCGAGGTGGTGGTGGCCGGGCCGACGATCTCCGAGCTCCGGCCAGGACAGACCTTGAGGGGCGACTTTGCGTGTTCGAGAAAGGACCGACTGACGGCGCGCAACGGATCCTCATACCTCTCGGTCGAGCTGAAAGACAAGACCGGATCGATCAAGGCGAGGGCATTCGATCGTGTAGATGCGCTCTCGGCAAAGTTCTCCGAAGGAGATCCGGTGAGAGTTGCAGGGCGAGTCGAACGCTTCCGCGGTGATCTGGTGGTCGAGTTGACCGACATCCGAGCGCTTGCGCCCGACGAAAGCGACCCGGAGAGCTTCCTGCCAGCCGCGTATCGAAGCCGAGAGGAGCTGGAGGGCTTTCTCGAGCATCTAAGCCGCGAGATCTACGACGAGCCACTGCAAAAGGTCGTCGTGAACCTCCTGTTCGCCGACAAAGAGGTCGCAGATGCCTTCAGGCGGGCGCCATGTACCCGCTCAGGTCACCACTCCTATCTGGGGGGACTGCTCGAGCACACCGTTGCCGTCGGCACCCTTGCACTCGAAACCTGTCAACTACACCCCCGACTCGACAGCGACCTGCTGATGGCTGCCGCCCTGCTCCACGATGTCGGAAAGGTGAGGGAGTTCACCTACGGCGCGGACTTCGGGCTGACCGAGGAGGGCCGGCTGGTCGGACATCTCACGATCGGGGCCGAAATGGTCGGAGCCGCAAGCGCGCACCTGTCTCCAGACCGACGTGCTGCCCTGGTCAACTGCGTGCTCTCCCACCACGGAGAACCACCACAGGCAGGGCGCGGAAAGGGCTTTGGCTCTGCCGAGGCGCTTGCGCTCTACCGACTGAACTCACTCGATGCGGGAATCAAAGGTGCGCTCGAGCGCGGGATCGGGATCGCCGACTAGCTCGGCTTACCGCTGGCCTCTGCAGGGCGCAGGGCGCGCATTGCCATCCTGATCGCGACCAGCAACAACAGCGCCGCGAACGCGATCTTCAGCACATCGCCGCTTACGGCATTGGCCACCACGACGCCTACCAGCACACCCACGACCGAGAGAGCGCCGATGATCAGCCCTTCCTTCATCCGGACGTTCCCGTACTCGCGCTGACGCCAAACCGCAGCTACCGCCACCGGGATGATCGCCAACAACGAGGTTGCCTCGGCCTCCACCTGCGACAGGCCGACGATGAGCACGAGCGCGGGAACGAAGATGATCCCCCCTCCTACGCCCAACATTCCTCCCACGACACCCGCCAGGAGCCCGCAGGCAAAAAGCGCGACGACGGTCATGAGACCACCAACTCGATCGCGACGGCGAAGAGCAGGATCGAGAACATCCCAGCAACGGCACGCTCGGGGACACGTTGCTGCAGAGCGGTTCCGAGCACGGCACCGACGGTTCCACCGATCCCGATCACGATTGCGTCGACCCAACTCACATTCCCGTAAGCGGCTTGGATCGCGACGGCGACGATTGCGATCAGAAAGATCGCAACCATGCTGGTACCGGTTGCCTCTCGCTCGCCGTAGGCAAGCCAGGCGATGAGCAATGGAACGATGATGGTCCCCCCACCCACGCCGAAGAGACCGCTGAACACGCCAGCGGCGGTTCCAATCACTACCAGCTGGAGATAACGGGGCACGACGGGCGATACTAGACCACATGTCCGAAGCCTCAACAGACCCGAAAATAGAAGGACTCATCGCTGAGGTCCAAAGCAGGCCCGGCGAGTTCGCTCTCTTCTGCGACCTCGATGGCACCCTCGCGCCGATCGTCGAGAGACCTGAGCAGGTCGAGATATCTGCATCTGCCCGTGACGCACTGGTCAATGCTGCCGAGAACCTTGGACTCTGCGCCGTGGTCACCGGTCGTCCGGCTCTCGAGGCCCGCCAACTGGTCGGACTGGACACGATCAGCTACGCCGGCAACCACGGGATCGAGCTGCTGCAAGCAGGATCAGATCAGGTTCGAGCACACCCATTGCTGACCGGACACGAAGGTGACGCGGCGGCGTTTCTCGACTCAGTCCAACTCACAGAGCTCCAGGACCTCGGTATTCGCATAGAAGACAAAGGAGCGATCGTCGCGCTTCATTGGAGGGGCAACCAGACGAGTGGAGAGTTGGAGCATCTGATCCAACAGATCTCCGATCGTGCAAAGGCGAACGGGCTAGAGCCACGAGGAGGCAGGATGGTGCTCGAGCTCCGCCCCGGGGTCGCCATCGACAAAGGCGTTGCCGTTACGGAACTTCTCGAAGGGGCGGCAGGGATTACCTCAGCGATCTTCTTCGGCGATGACCTGACCGACCTCGACGCCTTCGCTGCGCTCGACCAACTCGTCGCCGCCAGCCAGCTCAAAACGGCCACCAAAGTTGCGGTCCTCTCGAGTGAAACCTCGGATCTGGGCTTGACAGACAACGCTGACATCTGCCTCGAAGGGCCCGCCGAGGTTGCCGATCTGATCAGGGAAATCGCAGACTGAGGTAGCGATGTACTTCTGCGATCTGATCAGAGGAACGGTTCTCACTACCGCGGCAGGCGCCTCGGCTCTCGCGGCGATTGCGATCCTCGTGGCCCAATCCGACGACGATCGGCTCACCCTGCTCGTCTGTGCAGTCTGGTGGCCGCTGGCATTGGTTGCCGGCCTGTTGCTCGGCCGACCAAAGCGTGCAGCCGATGCGATGCGTCCACTGCTTGCCAAGTCACGGACCAGCACCGAACTGCCTACGGATCGGCCAGAGCGGATCGCGTTGGCGCGCCTCTGGCCGATCGTTGCCTTCGCCTTGGTCGGAGGTGTGCTGGGGATCTTCTTCCCCGGCGTAGCCGCAGTGGGTGCCGGCTACGGGATCGCAGTTGCGATGTCTTGGCGGGGCAGGGAGGGGGCAGTTCACGCGATCGAAGGGCGCGACGGAGTTCGTTTCTATGTCGAGCCTGGATCGACCTTCGAACCGGTCAGCTTGGTGCGCTCACCCGGTCTGAAGCGGGGACCGGCTGCCGGTCAACCGCGTCCGTGACGCTTGCGCAAAGGCGCGAACGAGCGCCAGGGACGGGTATTGGCGACATCACCTGCCTCCAGCCAGCCGCGGCGGGCGGTAGCCACCGCGTAGCGCATGAACTCGAGACCATCGGTCGAGTGGGCGTCGGTGGTCAAGACGATCTTGACCCCGGCCTCAGCGGCCATCCTCGCGTGTAGATCCGACAGGTCCCTGCGCTTCGGGCTGCCGTTGATCTCGAGCATCGTGCCGGTTCTCTCAGCGGCCTCGATCACCGCCTCTATATCGAGCGGATAAGGCTCGCGGTCAAGCAGCAGCCTCCCCGTCAAGTGCCCGATGCAATCGACCCAGGGGTGCTCGCAGGCAGCGATGATCCGCTCCGTCATCGCCTTCTCGCCCTTGCCGAACGAGGTATGAACGCTTGCGATCACCCAGTCGAGCCTTGACAACACCTCATCCGAGTAGTCGAGAGATCCGTCGGGCAGGATGTTCACCTCGGACCCGCTGAGGAGCTTGAACCCCTTCGGGGCCTTGGAGTTGAATCGCTTGATCTCGGAGATCCGCTTTCGCAGAGCCTTCTCGTCGACGCTGTTGCCGAATCCGTGTGATGCGGAGTGGTCGGTGATCGCCAGATACGAGTACCCGAGCGCCCTTGCAGCCTTGGCCATCTCGGCGAGTCCGTTCTTTCCGTCGGAGAGAGTGGTGTGGCTGTGGAGTTCGCCGCGGACCTCTGATAGTTCCACCAGATCCGGCAGGGTGCCCTCCTCGGCTGCCTCGATCTCCCCCCTGCCCTCGCGCAGCTCCGGCTCGATGTACTCGAGTCCGAGCAGCTCGTAGACGCCGTGCTCGTCGTCGAATCGGTGGACCCGCTTTCGCTTTCCTGTCTCGGTCACGCCGTGCTCGCTGACCGAGAGTCCGCGATCCTGGGCGCGCTCACGCAGCTCGACGTTGTGTTCCATCGAACCGGTGAAGTGCTGGAGCAGATCGCCATATGTCTCTGGTGCGGTCAACCGCAGATCGACCTGGATTCCGCTGTTGGTGGTGATGCTCGCGCCCGCTGCCCCGCTGGAGTCGACCTTGGACACCAGCGGATGGGACGTGAAGGCCTCGACCAGGGCATCGGGGTCCTCGGTCGAAGCAACCAGATCGAGGTCGTGGCAGGTATCGGCCCAGCGCCTCACCGACCCTCCGGGTTCGATCCTCTTGCACCCTGCAACGCCTGAAAGGTCGGCGATCATCTGTTCTGCCAAAGGCAGGACCTTCGAAAGCAGGACCCTGCCACCGCCGGCATCTGAAGCGTCGGGCATAGCGTCGAGTCCTTCGAGGATGTTGTTCTCGACCTTTGCGCCGAGGCCTTTCAACTCTCGGATCTGGCCCTGTTCGGCCGCGGCGCGAAGTCCATCGAGGTCGTCTACCCCCAACTCCGCATGGAGTCTGCTTGCGGTCTTTGCCCCCAGACCGGGGACACGGGTCACCTCTACCAGACCTTCCGGGATGCGCTTTTTCAGCTCATCTGCTGCCGGAATCGATCCCGTATCGATCAGCGCTGTGATCTTTTCGGCGAGAGTCTTTCCGACTCCGGGAAGTTCCTGCAGTCGACCCTCGCCAGACATCTGCTCGAGTGACTGCGGCCACTCGGCGATCGTTCTCGCGGCGTTCTCGTAAGCAAGGATCCGGTAGCGATCGGCACCGTCGAGTTCGTAGAGAACTCCCAGCTCGCGTAGAGAAGTGGCTATCTCGGCGTTGGTCACAGGCCAAACGCTACCGGCGGCATCACCCAAGGTCAGGGGTACCGCGGCGGGTAGGATCGCGCCGTGGCCAATCAAGCGAAAGCGGAGGTCTGGGTAGTCCTGCCCACCTACGACGAGGCAGAGAATCTCGAGAAGATCGTTTCGGCAGTAGCCGACCGCTTGCCAGGAGCTCATCGCATCCTGGTCGTCGACGACAACTCGCCCGATGGCACCGGTGAAATTGCAGATCGGCTCGCCAGGGAACGAGATGACGTCGCGGTTCTGCATCGAACGGACAAGGAAGGGATCGGGCCTGCATACCTGGCAGGGTTTGCCGAGGCGCTTGCTGCTGGTGCCTCGACCATCGTGCAGATGGATGCTGACTTCTCTCATGACCCGGCCTACCTGCCGGAATTGATCGCTGCCACCAGACAGGCCGATCTGGCAATCGGTTCGCGTTATGTACGCGGAGGTGGAGTCGAAAACTGGGGTGCGCTGAGACGCGCGATCAGCCGGGGTGGCAGCACCTATGCCCGGATCATGCTCGGGGTCGGGGTGCGCGATCTGACCGGCGGGTTCAAGGCTTGGCGACGCGAAGCACTCGAGAGAATCGATCTGGGTCAAGTCGCAACCCGGGGATACGCATTCCAGGTCGAGATGACCTATCGGGCTCTTGGAGCCGGTCTCGAGGTGGTCGAGGTGCCGATCATCTTCAGGGATCGCGATCTCGGGGCATCGAAGATGAGCCGCTCGATCTTTTTCGAGGCGATCTGGCGCGTCCCTGCGATGCGTTTCGGAGGCTCTTCATCAACCCGCAAGGACTGATGAACCACTCTGTTACTATACTTTTTGAAGTAGCAATTGGTCGGCAAATGAAGAGGCGCATCGCATGACCTCTTGTGCGTCTGCTTTGCTTTCTCACTCCAACCGACCGCGAATCAACAACCGACAGGAGGAAAACAGTGGCTGGAAAACTTGACGACGTGACCGATGGTGACTTTCAAGCGAAGGTGCTCGATGCCGACGGTCCGGTGCTGGTCGACTTTTGGGCCCCTTGGTGCGGTCCGTGCCGCGCCGTCCTCCCCGTACTGGAGGAGATCGACGGCGAGCGCGACGACCTCACGATCTTGAGTCTCAACACGGATGAAAACCAGGACACCGCCGGCAAGTACGAGGTTCTCTCGATCCCGACGATGATCCTGTTCAAAAGCGGTGAGGTTGCCAAGCGGGTCGTCGGCGCGATGCCGAAGGCCCGTCTTGAAGCAGAGCTCGACCCCGCTCTGTCCTCCTAGGAAATACCTCTAGGCAATGCGCTGGACCGCGAGCATGAGCTCGCGGTCCTCGATGCTTACCGCGGTGGCATCGGCACCCGGTTCCCAGCCAATCTCCTCGCTCAAGGTCTCGGTCGAGATGTAATCAGCGTGTTGGCGAGCGGCGGTCACTATTTCAGCGTCGCCGCCGAGCTGGAGTGAGATCCGATCCGATACCTCGAACCCGGCCTCTTTGCGGGCGTTCTGTACTGCGCGAACCACCTCGCGCGCCAACCCTTCGGAGATGAGCTCCTCGTCGAGTTCTACCGAGAGCGCAACCGCGTGACCTGAGGAGGCTTCGACCTCGTACCCCTCTAGAGGCTCCATTACGAGTTCTATGTCCTCTGGCACCAATTCGTGTTCGCTGCCCTCGACCGAGATCCCGACCTGCCCGCCACCTTCGAGAACCTTCGACACAGCCGCGGGATCGAGTGCCTCGACCGCTGCGGCAACCAAAGGCATCTCGCTGCCGAAGCGCGGACCGAGACTTCGATAGTTCGGTTTGACCCGGTAAGAGACCAGCTCCGTTGCGTCGGTCACGAACTCGACCTCTTTCACGTTCAGCTCTGAAGCAACCAGGCTCTCGAGGCGCTCGACGGCCGCCCTTTCCTCGTCGTTTGCAACCACCACCGCTCGACGTAGAGGCTGGCGGATCTTCACCTTTGCCTGGGCTCGAGCGGCGCGTCCGAGCTCGACCGTGCGATGCACCGCACCCATCGAGGTTTCGAGATCGAGATCGATGAGCGAGGCGTCGACCTCGGGGAAATCCGCGAGATGCACAGAGTCGGGCGCGTCACCGAATTCACCCGATTCGCCTCCGACGAGATTCCCGTAGATCTCATCGGCCACGAAGGGAGTGAAGGGAGCCAGCAGTTTGGATACCTCGACCAGACAGTGGCGCAGGGTGGCAAACGCTTCTGAATTGCCCTCCCAGAACCTTC
Organism: Thermoleophilales bacterium; assembly: GCA_040375675.1. Taxonomy (GTDB): domain Bacteria; phylum Actinomycetota; class Thermoleophilia; order Solirubrobacterales; family 70-9; genus CAIUSP01. The sequence goes on from JBEIRY010000013.1 coordinate 29,091, forward strand.
CACGGCACAGCCGCACGTACCAATTGGAGAGATCGTCGGTGAACTGCGCGATCTCGCGGCCAGCACTGGTGCAGTCGAATGAGTCCATCTGCTCCGACACGGTGGCGATGGTGCTCTGCAGGCGAGAGAGAATCCAGCGATCGAGTTCGTTCGAGGGATCGGTTGGCGCAGCAGGTGCGTCAGCGCAGCCGACCCCTTCGGTGTTCGCATACAAAACCCAGAACGAGTAGGTGTTCCAGAGGGTCAGCAGGAACTGGCGCATCGACTCTCCGACCGCCTCCGAAGAGAACCGGTATCCCGACCAGGGCTGCTGCGAAGTCAGGTAGTACCAGCGCAGTGCATCGGCTCCGTGAGCGTCGATTACTTCCTGGGGAGAGACGACATTGCCCTTGCTCTTGGACATCTTCTGTCCGTCGCCATCGAGGATCAAGCCAAGACAGACGCAGTTGAGGTAGCTGCTGCGGTCGAACAACTGAACCGACTCCGCCAGCAGCGTGTAGAACCAGCCGCGGGTCTGGTCGATCGCCTCGCAGATGAAATCGGCAGGGAACCTTTCCTCGAAAACTTCGCGGTTTTCGAACGGATAGTGGTACTGCGCCCAGGGCATCGATCCTGAGTCGAACCAGGTGTCGATCACGGCCTGTGCCCGGCGCATCTTGCCGCTGCAGCCGTCAGCCGGACAGTCGAGCGTCACCTGATCGATGTACGGGCGGTGCAGATCGTCTGGAACCTCGCCTCCGTGCTTTTCGAGGTCCTCTCGTGAGCCGACGCAGATCGTCTCATCACAGCCATCTGCTTCGCAGCTCCAGATGGGAAGCGGAGTACCCCAGTAGCGATCTCTCGAAAGCGCCCAGTCCACATTGCCCTCGAGCCAGCGGCCGAAACGGCCGTCCTTGATGTGTTCCGGATGCCAGCCGATCTCGCGGTTTGCCTCGAGCATCCGGTCACGCGAATCCGAGGTCCTCACATACCAGCTCGACTTGGCGTAGTAGAGAAGCGGCGTGTCGCAGCGCCAGCAGTGCGGATAGGAGTGGAGGTACGGCTCGGACCTGAACAGCGCCCCCGACTTCTCGAGCGCAGCCACGATGTCACCGTCTGCCTCTTTGACGATCTTCCCCGCGAACTCTCCGACCGTGCCGTCGAACTTTCCGTCGAGCCCGACCGGGTTGAGCAGGTTCAGATCGTTGTCTTGGCCGAACCTGAAGTCGTCCTCACCAAAGGCGAGAGCGGTGTGCACCATGCCGGTTCCTTCGTCGGTGGTGACGAAGTCGGCGGCCATCGCCGTGTGGCCGTTCGGACCGAAGTCATCGAGGTAGGGGAAGGGTGGCTGGTAGCGGGTGCCGACCAGGTCAGAACCCTTGAAACGGTCGAGAACCTCTGCGCCCTCGCCGAGGACATGCTCGACCCGCTCGGCTGCCAACACCACGACCTCGTCGCCGCCCGCTGGACGCGCGCGCACATAATCGATCTCCTCGCCGATCGCCACCGCTGCGTTGGAAAGCAGCGTCCAGGGAGTGGTCGTCCAGACCAGCAACGAGTCGCCCTCGGTGACCGGCGAGGCAGCGGGAGCGGTGACCGGGAGCTTCACATACGCCGAGAGGTCTTCGACCTCTCGGTATCCCTGGGCAACCTCGTGGGATGAGAGGGCCGTTCCGCAGCGCGGGCAGTAGGGGACGACCTTGTGTCCTTCGTAGAGCGAGCCGGCATCCCACATCTGAGAGATCGCCCACCAGACCGACTCGATGTAGTCGTCGTCCATGGTCACGTACGGGTCGTCGAGATCGATCCAGAAGCCGATCCTCTCGGTCAGGCCGTTCCAGTCCTCGACATAGCGAAAGACCGAATCCCGACAACGGGCGTTGAACTCCGCGATTCCGTACTCCTCGATCTCGTCCTTGGACGAGATACCAAGTTCCTTCTCGACCTCGAGTTCGACCGGCAGGCCGTGGCAGTCCCAACCCGCCTTGCGGGGCACGTAATGCCCCTTCATCGCCTTGTATCGGGGGTAGATGTCTTTGAACACGCGGGAGAGGACATGGTGCGACCCGGGCTTGCCGTTGGCGGTAGGTGGGCCCTCATAGAAGCTCCAAAGCGGGGCGCCCTCGCGCTGAGCCAGCGAACGCTTGAAGACCTCGCGCTCGCCCCAATCCGCGAGCACGCGCGCTTCCATCTCGGGGAAATCCTGGTTTGGGGCGACAGCCCGGAAATTCGGCATGGCCGGGCGATTCTAGGGTCGGAGCCTGCCGTCGGTGGGACACCCTGCCCTCACGCCAGTGTTTGAGAGAGCGATAATGGTTTGGTGAGCGCGAAATCAACCTTCGTTGTCGTTTCCGTGACCTGGCTGCTGGTGGCCTGCTCGATCGCTCAGGGTCACCCGACGGAAGGCTCGTCGAAAGCCGCCGGTGGCCACAAAGCAAGCTGGTCTGACGAGTTCAACGGGCGGGTGGGGACTCCACCTGACCCGGACAAGTGGAACTACGACACCGGTGCATCAGGCTGGGGCAATCGGGAGCTCGAGCGATACACGACCGGCAGAGCGAACTCCAGACTCGACGGCCACGGGCATCTTCGAATCATCGCGCGTCACCGCCCCGGTACCGGCGTCA
>JBEIRY010000058.1:0-10876 GCA_040375675.1 Thermoleophilales bacterium
GAGGCATCGAACCATCGACGGTGCAGAGGCTGCCCGCATGATGCCGGCGCTCGCACCATTGAACCCCCAGTCGGCCTACCTCTTCTACGACTGCCAGACCGACGACTCGCGGCTGGTCATCACCGCCCTGCAGGAGGCCGAACGCTACGGCGCGGTTTTGCTGAACGGTGCAGATGTAGTCGAGGTGCTCGATCAGCGAGGCAAGGCCAGCGGGGTCGTGTTCATCGAGCAGGAGTCGGGAGACCGGGTCGAGGTAAGCGCCGCAAATGTGGTCAACGCAACCGGCGTCTGGGCTGATCAGATCAGGCCGGACGGGATAGAAGACGAGGGCGAGGTGCCGCTGATCTCGCCAAGCCGAGGGACGCACATCACGCTCTCGCTCGACGACCTGCCGGTTGGTGAAGCCGCATGCATCGTCCCCGCCGGAGAGGGCAGACGCATCTTCGCCCTGCCCTGGTACGGGCGGGCGCTGGTGGGTACCACCGACAACGAATACGACGGCGACATCGACTCGGTCTCTCCCAGTCAGTCGGATGTCGAATACCTGCTCGATGCCGTCAACACCTATTTCGAGACCGACATCGCCCCAGAACAGGTAACCGGCGCGTTCGCTGGGGTCAGGCCGCTCATCTCGTCTGGAGACACCAAGAAGTCGGTAGACATCTCGCGCAAGGCCGAGATGTACGAGACCTCCTCGGGAATGCTGACTATCACCGGCGGCAAGTACACGACCTGGCGGCGTATGGGCAAACAGGTGGTCGACCGGATAGTCGAGCGCGAAGGTCTCAACGCAGCCTGTAGGACCGCCGAGATACCGCTGGGGTTGCCTGCGCGGCCTGAGGATCTCGAGACCGACCTCGATCTGCCAGATGGAGCGATCGAGCAGCTCGCCTTCCGCTACGGGCATGGCGCTAGGGAGGTCCTGGACCTCTGCGCCGAGCGACCAGAGCTCGCCCAGCCGATTCTCGAGGGCTTCCCGGATCTTCTCGCCGAGGTGGTGATCGCGACTCGCAACGAGCAGGCCCGCAAGGTCTCAGATGTGATCCTGCGCCGGACGCGCCTCGGTCTGCTTGCAGCACGTGATCTCGACTCCGCTGAGTCGGTCGCAGAAGTGGCGGATCTGATGGGCGAGGAGCTGGGTTGGTCGAAGAAGCGCCGAGCCGAGGAAGCAAACTTCTGGGTCGATGAGGCCCGGCGTGAAGGCATCAATCCGCTCATCCGGGCGGGAAGGTAGGGTTCGGCGCTGTAATGAAGCTCTTCATAGACACCGGTGCAACCGCTGAGGTCGAGGAGATCGCTGCATGGGGCGTTCTCTCCGGCGCGACCACCAACCCTTCGCTGCTTGCAAAGGAAGAGGGAGATCCAGGAGAGATCATCGCGCGGATCTGCGATCTGGTCGGCGGTCCTACCTCTGCCGAGGTCGTCTCGGAAGATCCAGCCGGAATGATCGCCGAAGGACATGCGTTGAAGGCGATCCACGAAAACATCGTGGTCAAGGTGCCGTTCTGCAAGGCTGGATTGGAGGCAACCAAGTCGTTGACCGGAGATGGGATACCGGTCAATATGACGCTGGTCTTCTCTCCCAATCAGGCGCTTCTGGCGGCTGCCTCTGGCGCAACCTATGTCTCTTGCTTCCTCGGCCGACTCGATGACATTTCGATCGATTCGGCGGCGGTGCTCGGCGAGATCGTCGACTGTTTCCAGGCCGGCGGAGTGGAGTCAGAGATAATCGCCGCCTCGATTCGCAATCCTGAGCACGTCGTGACCTGCGCGCGACTCGGCTGCGAGATAGCGACCATCCCGCCGAAGATCTTCCACCAGATGCTCGATCACCCGCTCACGACCGCGGGCGCCGAGCAGTTCACCAAGGACTGGGAGTCACGCCCTGAGTTCGGCGAGTGGCTTCGCGGCTTGGTCGAGAAGAGCAAGTAGGGCTCATCCTTCCTCGCGGCAGCCGTAGGCTGCGGGCATCGTTCGCCCTTCACTTTGTAGGGTGAAGGTCCATGCCAGCCCCTGAACAGCGCTCCGGCGCCAGCAAACGACTTCCTCACCTCGCCACCCTGCACGCTCAGGCGCAGGATCTCGGGATCAAGAATTTCCGTGGCATGCGCAAAGAGGAGCTGGCTGCCGAGATCGAGCGGCGCTCGGCCAAGGGCGGCAAACGGGGTCCTGGTCTCTTTGCGCGGATCTCTGCGCTGTTCGGTGCCGGCAAGAAGTCGAAGCAGCCGTCTCGCAGCAGGGGGAAGGGCTCGGGCGCAAAGGCTGGACGTGCTGGTGGCAAGGAAGAGGGCTTCGAGGTGTCGGGAACATTCGACCGGATGCCCAAGGGGTACGGCTTCATTCGGCTCGAGAAGGGATCGAAGAGTGATCAGGACAGCTATATCTCACCCTCTCAGATCCGCCGCTGCAAGCTTCGCCCTGGCGACGAGGTAAAAGGCCTTGCCCGCGACCCGCGCGACGGTGAGAGACACCGCGCGATGGTTCGCGTGATCGAAGTCAACGGCAAGAAGGTCTGAAACTCAGGCGCTGCGACTGGCGCCGTAAGCGTTCTCGGCCCAGGACGGCTCGGGCGAGAGCTCGATCAAGTCGTTGTCGCGCTCAGGCTGTACGTATCCGAAGGTCTGCGTGTCCTCGTCGAAGATCACGTCGAGCTCACCTTCCTTGACACGCTGATCCAACCAGGCACCACGGAACACGAGACGCCGCAGCCAGTGCACGAGGCTCTTCTGCTGCGGCCCGACGAGCTCCTCCCAGCGCTCATTGACATGCACACCGAGCGGGGATGAGGGTTCGCGGATTTCACCGTTGACAGCCAGCTCCAGCAGATCCTCCAGCTCCTCGCGATCGAGACCGGGTTCGACGAACCCGAGTTTCACGGCAGCCTGCTCTACGCGCTGCGCGAAGTCGCGCTCGTTGAAGGCGAAGCGAAGTTCGCCGTACTCGAGGACGTAGTCCGACCCCGAGTCGTAATTTCCTCTGCGTGCTGTGTCGTCTCTCACTGTTGGTTTAGCTCCGGGTCGCCGGCCAGGATTCTCCCATCCGGCGACCGAGAACCATGTTGCCGAATCCCGGAGACGATTGCCAACATTCCGCGATCCCTGAACGCCGGTTTGCACCCGGCGTAACGCCCGTCCCGCGAAACCGGACGAAGGCTGCTAAGGGACCGGCTCAGCGCTGCTGGCCAAAGATGCGAAGAAGGAAGAGGAAGAGGTTGATGAAGTCGAGATAGAGGGAGAGGGCTCCGTAGATCGAGAGGCGCTGCCCGTCTGTTCCGGACACTCCTTGCTCTGAGATCTTCTTCAACTTCTGCATGTCGTAAGCGGTCAAGCCGGCGAAGATGATCACTCCTGCGTAGGTAGTGATCCAGTAGAGCGTGCTGCTGGCGAAGAAGATGTTCACGATCGTCGCCAGGATCAAACCGATAAGTGCGCCGATCAGGATTGGTCCGAGGCGAGTCAGATCGATGTCGGTGAAGTAACCCCAGGCTGCGAGCGAGCCGAACATCAAGGCGGTGATGCCGAAGGTCGTGTAGACCGACTCGGTCGTGTAGAGCTGGAAGATCATCGCGAAGGTCACACCGACGGTGGCGGCGTAGAGGAAGAAGAGGGCTACTCCGAGCGCGGGACTGATCTTCGGGAGGGCAAAGATGAGGACCAGCACCAGCGCGATCTGTGCGATGACCACGCCGATCACCAGGGTGCCGTTGGTATTGATCTCTTGCATCAGCGACTCGTTCGAGCCGATTACGGAAGAAACGACCCCTGTGATGATCAGGCCGGTGAACATCCAGGCGAACACGCGCCGGAGGAAGTTCGAGTCGGTTGCGACGGCTGCTGCCGGCGCGTCGGTCAACCCTTGTCCTTGTCCCATTCCGCTTTCCATCCGAAGCTGAATCGTAGACGAGCAGACGGTTGGCCTCAGGCACGGGTAGGCTGCCCAAACCAAACCGAGGCTGTCGAGAGGAGAGTTGCCGTGGGCGATTTCGAGGGACGAAGGGTTTTCATGTCGGGGGGCAGTCGAGGTATCGGGCTGGCTATCGCCAAGAAGTTGGCCGAGGGCGGCGCCAGCGTGGCGATCGTCGCCAAGACCGACGAACCCGACCCCCGTCTGCCCGGCACGATCCACACCGCTGCCGAGGAGATAGAGGCGGCTGGCGGCAAGGCTCTGCCGATCGTCGGAGACATCCGCGACGAGTCGGCTGTGGCCTCAGCGGTCGAGAAGACAGTGGCTGAGTTCGGCGGCATCGATATCTGCGTAAACAACGCCTCTGCGATCAACCTCGCGCCCATGGGCGAGCTGCCGCTGAAGCGGTTCGACCTGATGCTGAGCATCAACGTCAGGGGCACCTTTGCGGTCACTCAGGCCTGTCTGCCTCACCTGAGGGAGTCGGACCACGCTCACGTGCTTTCGCTCAGCCCTCCGATAGATCCGGATCCCAAATGGCTCGAGATGCACGCCCCTTACACGCTGACCAAGTACGGCATGTCGATGCTGACGCTGGGTGTGGCAGCAAGTGAGCGGGCCAACGGTGTGGCAGCAAACTGCCTCTGGCCGCGAACGATCATCGCAACCGCTGCCGTTCAGAACCTGCTCGGCGGCGACGAGGCCATGACCAAGTCGCGAACCCCCGAGATCCTCGCCGACGCAGCAGCGGTAGTTCTCGCCAGAGATCCGGCTGAATGCACCGGCAACACCTTCGTCGACGACGAGGTCTTGGCTGAGGCAGGAGTTACCGATCTCTCTGGCTATCGCGGTGCGGCCGGAGGCGATCTGCTGCTGGATGTATTCCTCGACGGCTGGGGGGATTTCGGACCAGATGGTCCTCCGGCCTGATCGGGAGGAGGGATCGTTTGTTGATACGGTCAGCGCACTGAAAACGCTTCAAACCAACTGCAACAGGCGTCAATGCAGGCGCCAAGAGAGGAATCGAACTCAGATGAAGAAGTCACACAAGTCCGTAATCGCAGTCGCCCTGGCGGCTGCACTTTCCGTAGGAGTCGCAGCCTGTGGCTCGAGCGACTCGTCGAGCGGTGATGGAGATACCTGGAGGATCGGGCTCGAAGCTCCGCTCTCCGGAGACACAGCCAACCTCGGCAAGGGCATGCTCCACGGAGCGGAGCTCGCCGCGGATGAGATCAACGCCGACGGCGGCGTACTCGGCAAGCAGATCGAGATCGTCGAGATCGATGACGCCGGAGATCCCAAGACCGGTGTGACTGCGGCCAACGCGGCGATCGCAGACGGACTTGATGGAGTGGTCGGTCCCTACAACTCGAGCGTCGGCCTCGAGACGCTTCCTCTGTACACGGATGCGAAGGTCATGCCGATCAGACTGACGACGGATACAGGTACCGAGGGCTACGGGATCACCCTGCAGCCGATGAGCACCCAGATCGCTCCGGTAATCGCAAAAGCTCTGACCGATTTCTACGGAGCCAAGTCGGTCGGGATCCTCTACGACTCGACCGAGGCGTACACCAAGGAGACGTCTGCCAAGGTCAAGCAGGAGCTAGAGGCCGCCGGGGTGACCGTCACCGACTACGTTCCGATCAAGCCGGGGCAGTCTGATTACACCGATGTCCTCAAGCCAATCGAGGCGAAGAACCCTGATGTGATCTACCCGGTCGTCTACTACCCCGAGGCAGCGACCATGGCCAAGAACTTCAAGGCCATCGACGCTGGCGACACTGATCCCGAGGAGTGCCTGTTCGACTACTCGACCTACGACGAAGGCTACGTCGACGATGCTGGCGTGGATGCCGCTCAAACCTGCGACGTCGCCGGTGTTCCCGCTCCTTCGGACTTCGGCGGCTCCAGCACGTACGTCTCGAAGTTCCAGGATCAGTTCGGCGAGTCGCCGAACGTCTGGTCTCCCTACACCTATGACTCGCTGAATATCCTGGTCGATGCCGCCAAGCAGGTCGGCAGCTTCGATTACGGCCAGTTGAGTGACTATCTCGGCACCGTCTCAGGCTGGAAGGGATGGACCGGAACGGTGAACATCGAAGCCAAGACCGGCAATCGGGAGCCTGCGACCGTGGTGATCACTCAGGTCACCTCTGACGGCAACTTCGAGACCAGTCCGGCCTGGGCGAAGGCGGTCGGCGCTCCTTACTAGGAGTCGAGTAGAGAGCCTCTGAAGAGGGGCGAGTTTCAGGGGCGGGCCCCTCCTGTGTGGAGTGGGCCCGTCTTCTTTTTCCGACACCAAATGCCGCCGATTCAGTCACCTGCCGACATTGGAGGTCTGCGGGTCGCATGTCCCTCTCGCGAACACGGCGACGAGCAGACTGTTGGGACTGGCGCTTCTGGATCGGGACGAGGCAGGCAACGGCCTGCTGATTCCCCGGTGCTCTGCCGTCCATACCTTCGGGATGAGGTTCGCCCTCGATCTCGTCTTCTGTGACCGTTCGCTGCGGCCGTTGCGGCGGGTTGACGGTGCAGGCCCTCGGAGGTTTTTCGGCCACAGCGGCTCGTGGGCCGTTCTGGAAATTCCATCGCTAGGGGGAGAGAGTCTCCACCGAGGGACTTAGCCGTTCATGCTTCCCGAGACACTTGATCTGGCAACGGTGGTCGTGTGTGAGGATGACGACCCGACCCGAGAACTCCTCTGCGATCACCTCTCGGCCGATGGTTACAAGGCGTTGCCAGCCCCCAGCGCCTCTGATGCCCTTCGGATGTGCGGCTACAACGCTCCGGATCTGCTGCTTCTGGATTTGATGCTCCCCGACGCGGGCGGCATGGACGTTCTACGCCAGATTCGCTCCGCCGAGGGCGCGACAGACCGGCTCGATCCTGAGCTGCCGGTAATCGTTCTCTCCGGTCGCAGCTCAGATACCGACCGGGTTCGTGGTCTCTCCGAAGGCGCAGATGACTATCTGGTCAAGCCGTTCCACTACCCAGAGCTTGCCTGCAGGGTGGCCAATATCCTGCGCAGGCGTTCCGGGGCGAGGTCGGGCCCACTGCGAGTAGGAGAGCTGGCGATCGATCCGGTGACTCGCCAAGTCAAGGTGGGAGAGCGAGAGGTCGATCTGGCAAACAAGGAGTTCGCGCTCCTCGCCGCCCTCGCCGCGGAGCCGCAGCGAGTCTTCACCAAGGAAGAGTTGCTGCGGGATGTCTGGGGCTTTCAGTCCATGGGGAGGACCAGAACGCTCGACTCCCACGCGTCCCGACTCCGCCGCAAGTTGGATCCTGACGGTGCCCGCTACGTATTCAACTGCTGGGGCGTCGGATACCGCCTGATCGGTGGCTAGTTCGTGTCGGTAGCAGTGCTCTCGGGCTGGCTAGCGGCGGCGGCTCTGTCGATCGCCTGGTTTTGCAGCCTGCGTCGATTCCGGCTGGCCCTCAACAAGTGCATCCACGAGATGAGGCGCCCCTTGCAGCAGGCATTTCTGCTTTCGCCGGGCAGAGGCAACTCCGAGCATGCCTTGGCCGGTGCGATGGAGCGGACCCTCGCTGCGCTGGATGACCTCGACGCGAGGGCAAACAACCGGAGTTTGCCGTTGGAACGACGTCCTGTCGATGTTCGCCGCGTGGTCGAGGGTTGCCTCGACCTAAGCCAGGGAGTCTCGATGTCAGAGCGACCCTACCTTCGCTGGAATGCGCATCGCAGCAAGGTTCTCGGCGACCCGGATCGCCTGCGGCGGGTCTTCGACAACTTGATCGAGAATGCCGCAAAGCATGGATCTCCTCCGATCTGGATCAGCGCCGACGGGGATGCCCGGTCGCTGAGGGTTGCGGTTGGAAATGCGACAGGCATCTCCGATCACTCCGGTACCCCGGATAGCGAGTCGATCCCCGCCAGGGCAAATGGGCACGGTCTCGACATCGTGCGCGACCTGGTTGGTGAGCACGGTGGCCGGCTGAAGTGCAGAAAGCACCCCGCCGGCTACGAGGCGGTCGTGGAGCTACCTGTTTCCCGCGTCTAGAGAGTGAGGGACGGATGAGACGCCGCCGACGCGCCTTGGTTCTCTTTGCTGGCGCTGCGGTCTGCACTCTTTTCACAGTTGCCATTGCGGCGCGGCTCGAAAACGAGGTGACAGCTGGCTACGGGCCAATGAGGCCTGCGCTGGTTGTCTCTCGGGAGCTCGCCGAGGGGCAGGTCTTGTCTGCGGCCGATATCTCCAACCTGCTCACGGTGCGTCGCATACCTGCTGTATTCGTGCCTCCCGAGACCCTTTCGAGCTCTTCCGCGGCGATCGGCATGAGGCTCGTCGCCGACCTCTCGCCTGGCAGCTTCCTCCAGCAGGGATTGCTCGAGTCGGCAGATTCGAGGCGAAGCTCAGTGGGGCAGACCCGCGGCCGCAGACCGGTCGAGGTAAGTGTGGCTGGTGCGGGAGCGTTGACCCTCGGGGCAGATCTTGGCGGCGGGGGAATGTCGGTCGACGTGGTCATCTCCGGCCAGCCCGGCCTGGGGCGCGGTAGCACCGAGGTGGTTGCCCGCGGCGTTCCCCTGGTTCGTCTGGCACGACCCGCCTCTCCAGGCGAAGGCTGGAAGGCGACCGTGGCGGTCACTGGCGATCAGGCTCTGCGCCTGATCGCGGCAGAGTCCTCGGGGAGGGTGATCAGGCTCCTGCCGCTTCGCATAGCTTCCGGCTGAGATTTGGATGCTGGCGCAATAACCTGCTCGGTATGGATCAGATGCAGGTCGAGCACTATCTCTCAGATCAAAGCCGCGAGGGCAGCCCCCCGAAAGGCTCGTACTCGGGTATCGCTGGAGGTGCGCCGTGTGGTGACCTGCTGCGCATCTCGATCGTGGTCGATCAGGGCCGGATCTCCGAAGTAGCGTGCGCAGCCGAAGGTTGCGCGGTTGCCAGGGCGGCCTCTGCCGCTTTGGCAGAGGCGATCGAAGGCCTAGAAGTAATCCAGGCCGCCCGCATTGGCGAAGAGGATGTAGCCGAGATGCTCGGCGGTCTGGCGCCTACTCACCACCATGCGGCTGAGCTCGCGGTCGACTCTCTGTCCCGTGCACTTTCTCTGGCCGCCGGTTCGGGCCAGACATTGGCTGAGCCTTCCACGACAGGGGGAGGCGACCGGGTTCTGGTTGCCTTGAGTGGTGGTGTCGACTCAGGTCTCGCTGCGCTCCTTGCCAAGCAACGTGGCGCCGAGGTGATGGCGGTGACACTGAAGCTCTGGCAGGACCCGTTGAACGACGGTGAGCGCAGCTGCTGCTCTCCGGAAGCCGTACTGAGGGCACGTCGCCTTGCCCACGCACTCGGGTTGCCGCATTTCACTCTCGACCTGCGCGAGGAGTTTGCCTCGGAGGTCGTCGCCGGTTTCAACTCAGGCTATGCGGCCGGTCGCACTCCGAATCCTTGCGTCAAGTGCAATGGGGAGGTGCGAATAGACGCGATGATCGAGCTGGCCGACCGCCTCGGGGCTGACCGCCTGGTTACAGGTCATTACGCCCGGATCGTCGACGACGGCCGAGGCCCGCTGCTTGCCCGTCCCGCAGACCTCGACAAGGATCAGACCCACATGCTCGCCGCTCTCGACCCACGATCAGTGGCACGACTGGAATTGCCGCTGGCCGACCTGACCAAGAGTCAGGTGAGGGAGCTTGCTGGTGAGGCGGATCTGCCTGTCGCCGCGCAACCCGAGAGTCAAGACCTCTGCTTTCTCGCTGGCGAGGGCAAGCTCGAATTCCTCCGCCGCCACGGCGGGATAGAGGACAGGGAAGGGGAGATCGTGACCACTGAGGGTGCGGTAGTCGGCTCCCACCGCGGATATCACCGCTATACGGTCGGGCAGCGCAGGGGACTCGGCTTGGGCGGCGGAACACCGATGTATGTGCTGGGCGTGGAGGCTGAATCGAACCGCGTTGTGGTCGGACCGCGCGAGCAGCTTGCTCAGCCCGAGGTCATTCTCTCCGGAGCGCGCCTCTACCGCGAGATGGCTGAGATAGACGCAATTCGCCTCAGAAGTCATCAGGATCCGATCTCCTGCGTGGCCGCTGCAGGAGAGGCGGAAGGGGATCTGGTCTTGAGTCTCGAGGAAGTGGCTCTGGGCGTGGCACCGGGGCAGTCGGCGACGCTCTACTCGGCAGGCAGCGTGGTTGGACAAGGCACTATCGAGGCCGCGTCGACCCTGCGGGGCATCCGGCACCCTGAGTTCGCTGGCTCGTAGCGACTTACCGGTTGGTCCGAACCTAGACTGTCCTCATGGCGATGAGCTCGGTAGAGATCCGGGAGACCTATCTCTCTTACTTTCAAGAGCGCGAGCACCTGCTCGTGCCCTCGGCCTCTCTGATCCCGTCTTCCTACGACCCCTCGGTGCTCTTGACAACGGCAGGGATGCAGCCCTTCAAGCCGTACTTCCTCGGCCGAGAAGATCCTCCGCGTAATCGAATCTGCTCGGTTCAGCGCTGCTTCCGGACAACCGATATCGAGGAGGTGGGTAACACCGCCCGCCACTGCACCTTCTTCGAGATGCTCGGCAACTGGAGCTTCGGCGACTATTTCAAGGAGGAGACGATCCCCTGGGGGTGGGATCTTTCGATCGAGGGGTTTGGACTGGACCCTGAGTTGATTTGGGTAACGGTCTTCGAAGGTGACGATGAACTCGGCCTCGGCCCCGACGAAGAGGCCATCGAGATCTGGCGAAAAGTCGGGGTACCCGATGAGCGCATAGTCCTTCTACCGCGGTCGGAGAACTTCTGGCAGGCAGGTCCTACCGGCCCCTGCGGCCCCTGCTCGGAGATGTATCTCGACCGGGGTCTCGAGTTCGGCCGTGAAGACGATCGCCCCGGAGGCGATAACGATCGCTTCGTCGAGTACTGGAACCACGTCTTCATGAGCTACGACCTCGGCGAGGACGGCAAGGTCACGCCGCTCCCAATGCGGAACATAGACACCGGCATGGGGCTGGAGCGGATGGCGGC
>JBEIRY010000088.1:0-4331 GCA_040375675.1 Thermoleophilales bacterium
GCAACTTGGTGAGGGCGTGGGGTAGCTCAGACAAGTGGAGTGGGGTGCCTCGCAGAGTCGGTTTGCTAGGCACCCCGAACCGCTTCTACGCCCTAACGAGAAGAAGACCCAAAGATGCTCGAGTACATAACCCGCCGCATCCTCTGGGCGATCGTGCTGCTCTTTCTGGTCAGCGGCGTGATCTTTTTGATCTTCTATCTGCTCCCGACCGCCGACCCGGCCACGCTCAGGGCGGGGCGACATGCATCGCCAGACCAGATCGAGCGGATCCGAGTGAGCCTGGGTCTGGACCGCCCGGTGATCATCCAGTACCTCGACTACATGAAGCAGGTCTTCCTGCACTTCGACTTCGGCTACAGCTACCAGTACGAGACCTCTGTTACATCGCTGATCTTCGATCGCATCGGCGCCACCGCATCACTCACCTTCGGCGCGGCGATCCTCTGGCTGCTGATGGGCATCCCGATCGGAATCATCTCCGCTATCCGCGCCAGGTCAGTGCTCGACCGCTCCACCATGGTGATCTCGCTGGCGCTCATCTCGGCACCCGTCTTCTGGCTTGGGCTGATGTCCCTCTACCTCTTCGCCGACGACATCGGGCTGATTCCGATCCTTCCCGGCGCGGGCAGCTACGAGCCCCTCAGCGCCGGACCGATCGCCTGGGCTGGGCCACTCATCCTCCCGTGGACGGTGCTGGCAGCAGCTTCGGCTGCCGTGTACGCCCGCTACCTGCGCTCAGACATGATCGACGTAATGGGCGAGGACTACATACGCACAGCGCGCGCAAAGGGGCTGCCGGAGAAGAAGGTCGTGATGAAGCACGGCGTGCGAAGCGCAATCACACCGATCATCACTTTGCTCGGACTCGACATCGGAACACTGCTGGCAGGTAATGCGATCCTCACCGAGTCGGTCTTCAACATCCCCGGGATAGGGCGACTCGTACTCGACGCGATCGAGAAGTCCGATCTCCCGCTGATCCAGGGAGTGACACTCCTCGGCGCCTTCTTCATCGTGATCTTCAACCTGATCGTCGACATCACCTATGCCTACCTCGACCCCCGGGTGAGGTACGACGACCTGTGAGCCTGCTCGAGGTCACCGATCTGCGAGTTGCCTTCGATACCGAGGACGGGCGCGTCCAGGCGGTCGACGGGATCTCCTTTGCCGTGGAAGAGGGAAAGACCCTCGGCATCGTTGGAGAATCCGGCTGCGGAAAGAGTGTCGCCTCCCTCACCATGCTCGGCCTGACCCGAGCCGGTAACTCTCACATCGAGGGAAGGGTCGAGTTCGAAGGCAAGGACCTGCTGGCGGTGCCGGAGTCCGAGCTCGAGTCGATCCGCGGCAACGAGGTCGCAATGATCTTCCAGGATCCACTCTCCTCCTTGCACCCGTTCTTCAAAATCGGACACCAGCTCTCCGAGGCGGTGCTGACACACCGAGATGTCGGTAAAGAGGAGGCGGCCACGCGTGCGGTCGAAATGCTCGATCTCGTTGGCATCCCGAACGCAAAGGCGCGAGCGGAGAGCTACCCGCATGAGTTCTCGGGAGGAATGCGGCAGCGCGTGATGATCGCGATGGCGCTGATCAATGAGCCCAAGCTGCTGATCGCCGACGAGCCGACCACCGCGCTCGATGTCACGACCCAGGCGCAGATCCTTTCGCTGATCGACGATCTTCAAGACGAGTTCGGCATGTCGATGATCCTGATCACCCACGACCTTGGTGTGGTCGCTCAAAACGCTGACGAGATCGCAGTGATGTACGCAGGCAAGATGGTCGAGCGGGCGCCTGTAGTTGATCTCTTCGCCGCGCCCCAACATCCGTACGCGTGGGGGCTACTAGGGTCGATTCCGCGAATCGACCGTGACGCAGATGAGCCGCTGATTCCGATCTCGGGTCAGCCTCCGAGCCTGATCAACCCTCCCCGCGGCTGCCGGTTCAACCCGCGGTGCCCCTATCTGCAGGAAGCGTGCGCAACCGATGAGCCCCCGCTTGCTCCGGCCCATGACGGCGATGACCACCTGGTCGCCTGCCTGCTCTCCGACGCGGATCGCACCTCACTCTGGGCCTCGCTGAAAGACTCTCCAGACCCTGAGTCGGCGATAGCCAAGACATCGCTGCAGGTGGCCGAAAGATGACGCCCGACAAAGCGCCGCTGCTCGAGATACGGCATCTCGTCAAACACTTTCCGCTCAGCAAGGGGATCCTCTTCCGCAAGCAGGTGGGGGCTGTGCAGGCCGTAGATGACGTAAGCCTGACCGTCGACGAGGGCGAAACGGTGGGACTGGTTGGAGAGACCGGCTGCGGCAAAAGCACCGTTGCGCGGATGCTCGTGCGCCTGCTGGATCCGACCTCGGGCGAGATCCGCTTCGACGGCGAAGACCTCGCAAGCGCCAAGGGCGACGATCTGAACGAGATGAGGCGTGAGGTCCAGATCGTCTTCCAGGATCCTTACTCGGCTCTCAACCCGCGAAAGACGGTGGGCGCGATCATCGCCGATCCGTTGGTGGTCCACGGGATCGCAAAAGAGGGCGACAAGCGCAAGGAGATGGTTCAGGAACTGATGGAGCAGGTCGGGCTTAGTCCAGAGCACTACAACCGACTTCCACACGAGTTCTCAGGCGGACAACGCCAGCGGATCGGTATTGCCCGTGCTCTCGCTCTCAAGCCCAAGCTCATAGTGCTCGACGAGCCGGTTTCGGCGCTGGATGTCTCGATCCAGGCTCAGGTGGTGAACCTGCTGTCAGATCTCCAGAAGGAACTCGATCTCAGCTACCTGTTCGTAGCCCACGATCTCAGCGTGGTCAGGCATGTCTCGGACCGCATAGCTGTGATGTATCTGGGGAAGATCGTCGAGGTGGCTCCGTCAAAGGAGATCTTTGAAAGGCCGATCCATCCGTACACGCTCGCTCTCTACTCGGCCGTCCCCAAGCCCGACCCCGGCGACCGCTCGGAGAAACCGATCCGTCTCGAGGGCGATCTCCCGAGCCCGACCGATCCGCCATCGGGTTGCCGGTTCAGAACCCGTTGCCCCTGGGCCACCGAGATCTGCGCCAAAGCAGAGCCACCTCTGGTCGACTTTGGATCCGGACATCTCGCGGCCTGCCACCACCCCCAGAATGTGTCTCCATCAGATCTCGCGAGCGCAAGGATCTCCAAGGAAAGTCCGGTTTCGGCAAGCGAAGCGTTACCCGAAGCTCCCGGCTCGCCAAACCCCTGACGGCCCTGGCGAAGCTCAGTCGTCCGAAGCTGCCTCGCGCATCACATCGAGAGGAGGCTCCACGCCGGTCCAGAGCCTGAACGACTCCGCCCCCTGTCGCACGAGTGACTCGAGACCGCCAATCGCAGTTGCGCCAGCAAGAGCTGATTCGGCAACCAGCCGCGTCTCGACCCCTGAATAGACGAGGTCCAGCACGACGCTGCCTGCCACCGTCTCGCGGTTGATCGGCAGGACCTCAAATGGATCGTCATCTCGTCCGGGCATCCCTACCGCTGTGCAGTTGACGATGAGGTCGAAGTTCTCGCCTTCGGCCTCCTCGGCGGAGACGCTCACCGGTGCAGGGCCATCGACCGTGAGGGTCGAGACCAACTCATCGGCCCGCTCGGGGCTTCGATTCCAGACCGAGACCTGCGAACCCGCGCCGGAAAGCGCCCAGACCGCAGCGCGCGACACCCCGCCAGCGCCGAGCACGAGGGTGCGTCCGGATCGAACAGGCTCTGGTGTTGCCTCGAGCACGCCGATCGCATCGGTGTTCTCGGCACTCACCGCGCCATCAGCGAAGATGAGGGTGTTGGTTGCCCCAATCGCGGCTGCGGCATCAGAAACCTCATCGGCGACCTCCAGCGCAAGCGACTTGTGCGGAATGGTGACGTTGAGGCCGACATAACCATCCCCCGGAAGCGCAGCAATACGGGCAGGGAAATCCTCAGCCGCGACCTCGATCGCGTCGTAGATCCACTCATCGCTCATACCGAGTGCCTCGAGCGCCGCATTCTGCATCACGGGCGATCGCGAGTGAGATATCGGCTGCCCGATTACACCGAGTCGCTTCACTTGCCGCCCCCGCAGTTGCTCGGGGCCTGTCCGCCGGCCGCATCTCGGGCCGCGTTGTACTCGGCTACCAAGCGGTCGAACTCAGCAGCGCTCGCGGTGAAGGAGTGGGTTCCGCAGCCGTCCGGATCGACCACGTAGTAAAGGTAATCGACATTTGCCGGATGCGCGGCTGCCTCGATCGACGCAAGCCCCGGATTGCCGATCGGAGTTGGAGGCAGCCCTGCGTTGAGGCGGGTGTTGTAAGGAGTGTCGGTCTCGAGCTGATCCGAGGTAA
>JBEIRY010000122.1:0-1503 GCA_040375675.1 Thermoleophilales bacterium
CCCACCTGCTGATCACGAGTGAATCAGCCGCAGCACTGCCCCTACCGCCGAATCGTGAAGTCGATCAGGAAGGCGAGTACGAGTGATCCGGCGGCCATGTAGAAGAGGAGTGGGTAGGCGAGGCCGGTGGAGCCGAAGGCTTCGATCAGAAAGGCTGTCCCGCAGCCGGCTATCGCCTGGCCGACGGCAAACGATGCGGTTGCTCGCCCCCAGAGAGTGCGGTGGCGCAGGGGATCGTTTTCGCTGATCTGTTCGCTGCGAAGCAGGAAGGCGGCGATGATCGCCGGCATGCCGATCCCCGCCAGAAAGCTCGCCACACCGAGCACCGGATCGGTCGTGGAGATGATCAGCAGCACGGTCGAGATCAGCTGCACCACGATCCCCGCTCTCAGAGTGGTTCGCAATCCGATCCGTTGAACGCTGAAGTTGTAGAGAAAGGGGCCGATGATCGAGCCGAAGCCGTAGAGCAGGTAGAAGTGCGATCCAACCGCCACCCCGCGACCGAGATCGCGCGCGATGAAGTCGACCAGAAAGATCATCTGCGGCACCAGACCGATCGCCATCAGCGAGTACTGCAGGCAAAAGCGCCCGGCGTGCTCTGACTCGCGCTTCTCTGGCGCCCCTGACCGCGAAGGCGCAGGCGAGGGCGGCCACATCCGCCAGGTCACCACGCTCGTAACCAACGAGATGCAACCGAGAACGATCCAGGCGAGCTCGACGCTGTTGTCCACCAGCACCGGTATCAGCGCGCCGGCGATGATGATTCCCACCGTCTGCCCGTAGAGGACCATCTCGCCGATCAGGGCGCGGCGCGGCGCGGACACATAGGCGAGCACCGTCGGGCCGGCAAGCCCCATGATGATCCCGCCGGTCACACCCGAGGCAACGCGCCAGAGGAAGAACCACGCAAACGGCAGTGCGTGGATCGCGCAGGCAAAAAACGAGGCGCCGATTATCAGCATCGAGATTCGGATCACGGTGGTCGCCTGAAAGCGCCGCGCAAGGCGCGAGCTGCTGAGCGCCCCGATCAGGTACCCGATCAGGTTTGCCGCAGCCAAGAGCGCCGCCGAGCTGCCGCTGAACCAGCCATCTGCAACCAGCGCCGGCTCCAGCGGAGCAAAGGCGAATCGAGCCAGCCCGAGCCCTACGAATACCGCGCCGATCGCGGCTGTGGTGGCGACCCCGACCCTCACCTTCGAGGCACCGGGTGCGCCCGGGGCGGGTGTCGGATTGGGTGTCGCTTGACCGGTGCTCGAGCCTGCGTTCATCGCTGAAAGCTATCCCTAACGGGGCAAGGAGGCCGACCTGTTTGGCCGGTGGAGGCAGAGTGCCGGGGTAGTGATATACGGTGTCGAGCAACACAAATGGAAGGAAGGGCAGGAAGATGAGACTCACAGGGAAGATCGGCAGGTTGGCGGCAGGGGTTCTGGTGCTTTCGATGACCACGGCCGGAGTTGCGCTCGCGGCGCAGACGCAGTCGGTGGACATCTACGTAAAGGCGAG
>JBEIRY010000034.1:0-17456 GCA_040375675.1 Thermoleophilales bacterium
CTCATCCGCGCCCCTGCTGGAGCGAGTCGAGGTTCAGCCTGGCGAATCGCTGTCGATAGACGCAGGGCGCGCGACCGGCCATAGCGTCACGGTCGGTGTATCGCGCTTTGGCGGCTCTCCGATCACCCTTGGCGATGTCTCTGCTGGCGCGGTAAAGCGGATCGCATTTCCGGCCGACAGATCCAAGCAGCCATGGCAAGTCGCGCTCTCTCCTGGAGGAAGAGCGCGACTGTGCCTGCTCGAATAGCTGTTGCTTGGGCGCTCTTGCGCGCTAGCGACGGAGCTTCTTGGTGGTGGTGATGACCTGCTGGAAGGTCGGTCGGTTCTGGAACGGGAAGCTCGTGTATACGAGCCGGTCCGCCGGGTCGCTCTGGTTCGGTCCGTAGAAGGTCGGCGCAGCCGAGGTCACCCTGCTTCGGTTTCGGTCGAAGCAATCGGGTGCAGGATCGGAATCGCAGGCCGTGCCGCCGTTGTAGAGCCCCGCAAAGCCAGAGTTCAGGACGTCGTTTCGGCCGGTGTAGGCCAATGCGTTTGCAAGCCCCGAGCGGCAGCCGTCGGTGCTTCCGCTGCCACAGTACTCGCGGCTGTATGGACCCTGCACTGTTCCGATGTTGAAGACCGATCGCAGGTCCTTCGAGAAGATCCCCGTCCAGGCGCCTGAGAAGGAAGGCGCGTGAGGGCTTCCGCCGGTGTCGTCGAAGCCGCCGGCAACCGACCTGACCGCGTTGAGGCCGTCTGTCGTGAGTGAAGGCTCGAACGCCACGGCGACCATCGCTTTGAAGGTCGCATCGAGAAGCGCGACGGCTTGCTCGTGCTCGTAGGTGCCGTCCTCATCTAGGTCGCGGCGGTGACAGCCGTCGTCGTACCAGGCGTTCAGCGTGTCCATGATGTCGTTCGCGGTCACCGCATCGGTGTTGGCGATGCCATCGCTGCCGCCATTCGACTCATCCAACTGGCCTGCGCCCTGGTCGAACGCCGTGTTCAACAGCGGAATGATCTCGAGGCAGCGCAGGTCCTGAGTAGCTGCATTCGACATCGACTTGACCAGATCCGAGGGTGAGATTTCCGAGTCGACCCCGGGCTGGAGCTTGTCGGAGATCATGTTGGAGCGATGATTCGAGGTATAGCTCCAGTTGTCGTCGGCCGAGGAGAAGCCCGGCGCGTACTTGTTGTTCCACGAGACGAGTACGTCGGGGTTCTTGCCCTTCGGGTGTTGTGCCGGAGGAATCTGCGCCATCGTCCGGTTGGCCGGGTTGAAGTTCTTCCAGTCGTACTTACCGGTACCCCAGACCGGGAAGTCCCCGGATACACCGGTTGCCCTCTGCGGGTAGAGGCCCGAGAGGTAGTAGTCGGTGTCGTTGGCATCCACATAAGCCCAGTTGAAGCTGAAGTTGATCTTCTGGGCCGCCTTCTCGAAGGTGGCAGCGCTTTTCACCGAGTTCGGGCTGTTCAGCATCGAGAACCCGACCACCGAGTCGGCTTCGTGACCGTAGGTGGTGCGGGCGGTCACATAGGCGACCGGCTTGCCTCCGACCTCGGCGTAGTGGGTGACGATGCCGTGGACCGTTCGAAGCGCAGTCAGGTTGCGCGTCCCGGCAGAGGTCGAGTCGAGGTTGTTAGGCGCCCAGGAGATCTGCTTGCTCAGCACCTCCATGTTCCGGCATTTGCCCTTGTAGAGGTACTTGGTCTGGCTGCCTCCACACAGTTCCTCCGCGAAGGTGTCGGTGAGGTCAGCGCTCGCAGATGTTGCACTCCATGCGTAGTCGCGGCCTCGACCCAGCTGGACGACCAGGTTGATGCCGGCAAATGCAGCACCGCGTGTATCGATGCCGGGTCCGTGCAGTTCCTCCTCCATCAGGACCTGAGGGATGTAGTAACCGACCTGCGGACCCATCACCGCGATCGGGTGGCCTGTGGTCGAGCGCCGTCCCGGGATCAGCTCCCAGTTGGAGGCGTGTCCGACCCCGCCGATGCTCGCCCGCAGGCCGGTTCCGAAGTCCGGCGCGGCGGAGCGGGGTGCGCTCGCTGGCGCAACCGCAGTCTGATATCTCTCGACCGTTCCCTGATCGGGCATTGCGAGCCCCTTGCCCTGGAATGGGTCGCCCGTCTGATACGGGAAACTCTTGGAGACGGTGGTTGGCGCTTCCGGGTCGTTCTTCGCCCGGAAGTCGGCCCAGACGGCCTTGGCCTCGACCGCGCCGAGAGCATCGACCAGATCGTTGTAGGCCTGAGCCGAGCCAACCTCGCCACCACCACCGGCGCCGAAGATTCCGCCGATCAGCGAGGCGGTTGCGATCACATCAGTCGCCTTCCACTTCTCGATGGTGCGCGTCTCGGGCAGCCAAAGCACGCTGTATTCGATCGGCATCACGGCGCCACGGCGGTTTGCCTTGGCATCGGCGATGTAGGCGTTGATGCCGGCCACGTACGAGTTGAGGTCGGAAACGGCCTGGCGGCCGGCCTTGCCGTACTGCTTCGGGAACTGGGTGATCTGCTTCTTCAGATCCGCCTCCGTGTAGGGAGCGAAGTTCCACTGGCCGCTGTCTGAGCCGAGGTTCGCGCCGCCGAGAAACGGCGAGAGCTCGGCGCGGCCGGTGTGGCGCAGGACATCCATCAGGAAGAGGCGGTCTGCGGCGCCTGCATAGCCAGCTCCGAACATGGTGTTGCCGCGTGTGGTGCCGTAGATCTTCGGTACCCCGTAGGCCTGATCGCGCAGGATCGTGACACCGGCGCGCGGCTTCACGGTCGACTCGATGTCTGCAGGCCTTACTCCGAAGGTTGCGTCCTTGTAGTAGTTGGCGATCTGGTTGTCGGTGAGGTTCGGGGTGCCGTAGAGAAGGTCTTCGTACAGCGGCTGCTGGTCCCAGAAGTGGGCGGGGAGGGGTCCGACATTGAACAGGTTGCCGCCGAAGACACCTGCGCTTCCGGGAGGGAGGATGTTGCGAAATCCGCCCGAGTCGTTCTTTCCGTAATCGGACACGGCAGCGGATGCCAGCGGTGCCGCTACGAGCAGCGAGGCGATTACGCCCGTGAGAATTCCGAGGATTCGATTGGTCTTCTTGGTGCGGTTCAACTTGGCCTCCCTGGTCAGGTCTTGCCGGGTTCTTGCCCGACTCTCTGTGAATAGGGAGAGCCTAAACGAAAAGCAGGTCAGTGTGACTTCTGTCACACGTGGGCGTGTGACCTCGCTTTGTCCTTTCGGGCAGCCACCGCCCGTGTCTGCCTCTAGGATCATCGGAATGTCGGATTCGATCACTCTCCAACTCCCGGACGGAACTCCTCTCGAGGTTCCACAGGGTTCCACTGGCGCAGACGCGGCGGCCCAGATAGGGCCAGGTCTTGCCCGCGCGGCGCTTGCCGTGAAGGTGAACGGCGAGATGAGGGATCTGGCGCGGTCCTTGCCCGATCAGGGCGGAGAGCTCGAGATCGTGACCGCTGACAGCCCGGAATCGCTCGAGCTCATCCGCCACGACACAGCCCACGTGCTCGCAGAGGCCGTTCTCGACCTCTGGCCGGACGCAAAGATCTCGATCGGGCCCCCGATAGCCGACGGCTTCTATTACGACATCGAGTTTCCGGGCGGCGATGCTCCAGGTGAGGATGATCTCGCGAAGATCGAGAAGAAGATGGCAGAGCACATCGCAGCCGACGAGCCGTTCGAGCGCAGCGAGTTGGACTGTCAAGCGGCGATCGACCACTTTGGCGGTCAGAAGCAGGACTACAAGGTCGAGCTGATCGAGGACCTTCGCTCAGGAGGTGAAGAGATCGTCTCGGTCTACCGCAACGGCAAGTTCGAGGATCTTTGTCGCGGACCCCATGCCCCGTCGACAGGGCGCATTGGCGCCTTCAAATTGACCGCGCTCGCCGGCGCCTACTGGCGCGGTGATGAAACCCGCCAGATGCTCACCCGTATCTACGGCACGGCGTTCCACAATAAGGCCGATCTCGAACATCACCTTGAGATGCTCGAGCAGGCCCGAGAGCGCGACCACCGTCGCCTCGGCCCCGAGCTCGACCTCTTCATGATGCGCCCCGAGGCACCGGGTATCCCTTTCTGGCTGCCGGAGGGCACCGTGCTGCTGGGTCTGGTCGAGGACGAGGTTCGCGAACAGTTGGCCGCCCGCAACTATCGAGAGATAAAGACACCGCAGATCCTCGACGAAGAACTCTGGCATCGCTCGGGCCATTTCGACAACTACCGCGAGAACATGTTCTTCACCCAGTCGGAAGGGTCCGAGGAGGGCGATCGCCGCTTTGCGCTGAAGCCGATGAACTGCCCGGGGGCATGCCTCGTCTTTGGCGCAACCCGCCACTCCTACCGGGAGCTGCCTCTGCGCCTTGCCGAGTTCGGTCTCGTCTCGCGGGATGAGCGCGAAGGGGTTCTGCACGGCCTGCTCAGGGTCAGGGCCTTCGTCCAGGACGACGCGCATGTCTTCTGCGCTCCGGAGCAGATAGGCGATGAGGTAACCGACATCTGCGAGGCGATCGATGCCCTCTACTCGCGATTCGGCTTCGACCAGGTCAAGGTCGAGCTTTCTACCAGACCGGAGAAGTCGATCGGCGAGGACGCGCAGTGGGAACAGGCAGAGGCTGCACTTGCTGGCGCACTGGATTCGATGGGGCGCGAGTACCAAGTCAACCCGGGCGACGGTGCGTTTTACGGCCCGAAGATCGACTTCCACATAACCGACGCCCTTGGCCGCTCCTGGCAGTGCGGTACCTGCCAGTTGGACTTCTCGATGCCAGAGCGGTTCGATCTCCACTACACCGGACCTGACAACTCGGAGCATCGGCCGGTTTTGATCCATCGAGCTTTGCTCGGCTCGCTCGAGCGATTCGTCGGGATCCTGATAGAGCACTACGGCGGCAGATTCCCCCTCTGGCTCGCGCCCGTGCAGGTAGGGGTGCTGCCGGTTGCTGATCGCCACCTCGATTACGCCGCCGAGGTGGCGGCGCGTCTCGATGCTGCGGGTCTCCGTGCCCGCGTCGACGGACGCTCTGAGTCGGTTGGCAAGAAGGTCCGCGATGCCGAGATCGCAAAGCTGCCGTTCATGCTGGTGGTGGGGGATGAGGAGGCCGATTCAGACTCGATCTCGGTGCGTTCTCACGACGACGGCGATCTCGGCAGCATGTCGGTCGGCGATCTCGTCGGTCGCCTGGAATCGCAGGTCGGACGCTGATCGCCCCTCGCATCGCTACACTCCCGTGCAATGCAAGGCACCGAACCGACGACGATTCGCTGACGCGTCCGTGCCCGTACCCTCAATTCACCTGTCTCCCGAAGCTTGAACACCCATTGGATGTCTAACTAGTGGGGGCTCCCCGCTTCGACCGCCGCCCGCCTGAGCGCGATTCGACCCGGATCAACGAGAAGATTCGGGTCTCCGAGGTGCGCCTGATCGACGAAATGGGCGAGCAGAAAGGCATCGTGGACACGAAGGAGGCCCTCTCTTACGCGAGAGAGCGAGATCTCGATCTGGTCGAGGTATCGTCCGGGTCGAAGCCACCAGTCTGCCGAGTCCTCGATTACTCCAAATACAAGTACGAGCAGGAGCAGAAGGCCAAAGCCGCCCGCAAACATCAGCAGCAGATCAATGTCCGTGAGATAAAGCTGCGACCGCGAATTGCCAACCACGATTACGAGACCAAGAAGGGCCATGTAGAGCGGTTCCTGCGCGGCCAGGACAAGGTCAAGGTCACGATCATGTTCCGCGGTAGAGAGATGGCTCATCCGGACCAGGGGAGAGTCCTGCTGGAGAGGCTCTTCGAGGACCTATCCGATATCTCGATCATCGAGCAACCTCCGATGCAGGAAGGACGCAACATGACAATGCTGCTTGGTCCCTCGAAGGGCGCCAGCAAGCCCGATGCGGACGCCTCGACCCCGGAACAAAGCGAAGATGCAGTAGCCGTCGAGTCAGATACCGCCGCTGAAAACCCCGCGGGCAGCAGCGAAGAGACCTCTGACTGAAAGCGTTCGGTCCTCTCTAGGGCCGCTTCCTGCTTTACTTCTCCAGCCATGCCCAAGATGAAGACCCACTCCGGAGCCAAGAAACGTTTCCGCAAGACGGCAACGGGAAAGCTGCGTGGCCGCAGAGCCAATACGAGCCACAACCTCGGCAAGAAGTCTGCAGATCGCAAGCGGCGCCTCGGCCGCCCTTCGGTTATCTCCGAGGCTGATCACGCTCGCGCCGGCAGGATGCTCGGAAACGGAAACAGCTGATGCCACGCACCACCAACGCACCCGCGCGGCATCGCCGCAAGAAGAAGACTCTCAACCAGGCCAAGGGGTACTGGGGTCGCAAGCACTCGAGTCCGCGGTTTGCAAACGAGCAGCTGCAGCGCTCCGGTTATTACGCCTTTCGCGATCGCCGTGCGCGCAAGCGAGAGTTCCGTCGGCTCTGGATTACCAGAATCAATGCAGCCGCCAGACAAGAAGGTATGACCTACTCCGAGCTGATCCATGGACTTCAGGCGGCCGAGATCGAGGTCAACCGCAAGATGCTCGCTGACATCGCAGTCAACGATCCCGAAGGATTTCGCCGATTTGTCGAGCTCGCCCGAGAGGGTGCGGCCGCCTAGCTCTCAGCTGGCGGAATCGCGCTTCGACCGGGCGGACCGTTTGAGACGGGGCCGCCCTTTTTCGTTCGAGGAGGCATTCACCAGCGCCGGGTAACAAAGGAAGAGATGCAGATAACCAGTGCCGACAACGAGAAGCTGAAGACGATCAAACGTCTTTCGCAGCGCAAGTACCGCGACCGCGAGGGACTCTTCGTCAGCGAAGGGGAGGACTTGCTCGAGGCGGGTCGTGCGGCGGGCCACACCCCGGTCTTTGCCCTGGTTGCACCTGACACCAAGCTGGAGGGGATCGAATGTTCCGAAGAGCTGCTCGCCCAGGTCTCGGCTCTCGGCTCTGGAACCAGAGCGATTGCAGTTTGGGAGACACTCGATCCCGGACCACTCGAAGCTCCTTGTGTCTACCTGCATGGTGTCGGTGACCCAGGAAATGTCGGCACGATCGTCCGTACCGCCGCCGCCCTCACCGGTGGCACGGTGGTGCTCGGACCAGGCTCCGCCGACCCCTTCTCGCCAAAGGCGGTGCGCGCCAGTATGGGGGCGGTGTTTGCCACCCCACCCACCCGCCTGAGGTCGCTCGATGAGCTTCCCTCACCTCGAATAGGTTTGGTTGCGCACGGAGGGGGTGCTCCAGAAGGTCTGATCGGCGCAGGGACCCTCTGTCTCGGAGCGGAGCGGGAAGGGTTGCCGGATGAAGTGACCGATGCCTGCGAGAAACTCGTGACTATCCCGATCAAAAGCGGAGGCGCGGCGGAGTCCCTCAACGTAGGCGCTGCCGCCGCAATTGCCCTCCACACGATGGCTTCAGGTGAAATCAATGCTTGAGCGGATCCAGCAGATAGAAAACGAGGCAGCGGAGAAGATCTCCGCCGCCGCCACGACCGGAGAGTTGGAGGAGATCAAAGTCGAGTATCTCGGGCGGCGGTCCGAGATGACCAGCCTGTTGCGTGGAATCGCCGATCTCCCCGACGAGGAGAAGGGTGCCGCGGGAAAGGCAGCCAATGAGGCTCGCGCAAAGATCGAATCACTCCTGGCTGAGCGCGAATCCGCGCTAGGCGAGGGAGAGCTGGCGGCAGAACTCTCCAGCGGAGCAGTAGACATTTCGCTGCCTGGTGCTCCGGCGCGTCCGGTCGGCAACCTCAACCTGATCACACTCACCCGCAGACGGATAGAGGACCTGATGATCGGTATGGGCTATCGCATCGCGGAGGGGCCCGAGGTCGAACTCGACTTCTACAACTTCACCGCGCTGAACCACCCGGAAGGCCATCCGGCCCGGATGGTCCAGGACACCTTCTACGTTGCGCCGGGCAGCCTCGCCAAGAGCCTCGATGACGAGGTTCTCCTGCGCACCCACACCTCACCGGTCCAGGTCAGGGCGATGGAGTCCGAGCCGCCGCCGATCTTCATCGTGGTGCCGGGAAAGGTCTACCGAAGGGACTCCGACGCTACCCACAGCCCGATGTTCCATCAGGTGGAGGGTCTCGCTGTCGCCGAAGACATCACGCTGGCTGATCTCAAGGGGACCTTGCTCGAACTGTTGAGGGGTCTGTTCGGACCAGAGCGTGAGATCCGGATGCGTCCGCACTTCTTCCCGTTCACCGAGCCGAGCGTCGAGTTCGATGTTTCCTGTTTTGCCTGCAGCGAGGGGACGACTGCTGAAGGTGAACGTTGCGGCCTCTGCAAGGGCATCGGCTGGATCGAGGTCGGCGGGGCCGGCATGGTCGATCCGGAGGTATTCGGATTCGTTGAGGAAAATGGCTACGACCCTGACCGGGTTCAGGGCTTTGCCTTTGGCATGGGAATCGAGCGGATCGCCATGCTGAAACACGGGATCGGCGATCTGCGGCGCCTCTTCGAAGGTGATGTGCGTCTGATCGGACAATTCAGATGAGAGTGCCTCTCGAGTGGCTCCGCGAATATTGTGACCCTGGCTGGGAGGCGGGTGAGATCGCCGAGAGGCTTTCGATGTCGGGAACCGAGGTCGAGCGCGTCGATTCGGCAGGCCAGGCCTCCGAGGAGGGATTCGTGGTGGGGCGGATCGTCTCGGTGGCACCGCACCCGGATGCCGACCGGCTTCAGGTCTGCACGGTCGATGCGGGTGAGGAGCGCACGATCGTCTGCGGCGCTCCGAATGTCGCCGAGGGCCAGTTCGTTCCGGTTGCTCTGCCTGGCGCCGTGCTTCCAGATGGGACGAAACTGAAGAAGGCGAAGCTTCGTGGCGTGGCCTCCGAGGGGATGATCCTCTCCGCTGCGGAGCTCGGTGTAGGTGAAGACGATGACGGGATCATGGTCTTGGAGGGCGAGTACGAGGCAGGATCTGCGCTGTCGGAGACGGTTCCCTACAGATCGGAGGCACTCGAGCTGGAAGTGACCACCAACCGTCCCGACTGTCTCTCGATCTACGGGGTTGCAAGAGAGCTCCATGCGGTGAGTGGGAGCCCACTTTCGCCTGCCCCGTGGGACGAGGACTCAGAGGCTGTTGACACCGAACAGGCCTTGGACCTGGCAGCAGTCAGTGTCGAGTGTCCGGAATTCTGCCCGCGCTTCACCGCAAGGGTATTCACCGAGGTCGAGGTTGGTCCATCGCCGACCTGGCTTGTCAATGCCCTGACTGCAGCCGGCCAGCGATCGATCAACAACGTGGTCGACATCACGAACTACGTGATGCTCTTGACCGGTCAGCCCCTGCATGCATTCGATCTCGATCGACTCGGTGGCAATTCGCTCACCGTGCGTCTTGCGGACAAGGGGGAGAAGGTCGCGACTCTCGATGGCGAGACTCGCGAGATGCCCGACGGCTCGATCGTGATTTGCGACTCCGACGGTCCGATTTCCATCGCCGGAATCATGGGCGGGGCATCATCGGAGGTGGGTGAGCAGACATCGCGCGTGCTGCTGGAGTCTGCGACTTGGGACGGACCTTCGATTCTTCGCTCGTCCCGCGGCCTCTCTCTTCGCAGCGAAGCCTCGGCACGGTTCGAGAAGGGCTTGGATCCTGAACTGGCCCTTCGAGCCCAACGGGTTGCAGCGAAACTGCTGACCGACGTTTGCGGCGCCTCGATGGCTGAGGGAACCATCGATATCGAAGCCGCCCCCGCTGAGCCTCGGTGGATCGACCTCCGCATCGAGCGCGTGAAGTCTCTGGTGGGTATGGAGATAGACGCCGACACCTGCAGCGAGAGACTCAGCCGACTCGGGTTCACGGTCGAGAGCGACTCTTCGGGTGAGACGCTTACCTGTCTCGTTCCGCCGGAGCGCAGCGGTGACGTACGCCGAGAGGTCGACCTGATCGAGGAGGTGGCCAGGCTTGCGGATCTCGACGCCTCGTTGCCCTCGACTCTCCCCGCCACGGGCGAAGGAAGGGTCGGCGGGCTCAGCCAGCCTCAATCCCAGATTCGCCTCGCAGAGGATCTGTTGCGCGACCTGGGCGGCCACGAGGTGATCTCGTACTCGTTCCAGGAGGCCGATGTTGCATCTCGGCTGCGGCTGGATTCCGGTGACCCGCTGGCACATCCAATTCTGATCTCGAATCCGCTTTCCGAGGAGCAGGCAGCGATGAGAACGACCCTGCTGCATGGCCTTCTGGGTGCGGCTTCGTTGAACCTCTCGCACGGAGCAGGTAGCGCCTTTCTGTTCGAATCCGGCAGGGTCTATCTGCCCGGCCCCGCAAACATCGAGGTCGGTGATGGCGCAGCGGCGGGCAGGTTCGTTGGTAAGCGCGAGGCTCCGGCACTCGAGCCTCATCACCTTGGAGGAGTTACGACCGGAGCCGAGGGCCAGGCTTGGCGCAACAGCGAAGACGCTCCTGACTTCTTCTCTGCCAAAGGGACAGTCGAGGCATTGGGCGAGGCGATCGGTTGCGATATCGAGTTCTCCGTCTACGAGACGAACTTCCTCAGGCCCGGGCGCACCGCACGGGTTCTGACCTCTATGGGGGAAGCCGGTTGGCTCGGGGAGTTGGACCCCAGGGTCGCAGCTGCTTATGACCTGCCTGTCAGCACGGCTGCATTCGAACTCTCGCTGGGCACACTGTTGGCTGGAAGCGATCGCGGCGAGGAGCTCTTTTCGGACTACTCGCTGCAGCCGCCTGTCTACGAGGATCTCGCCATCGTGGTCGACGAGGCGGTGGCCGCCGACACAGTGATCGCCACTGTCAGCGGCGCAGGAGGTGATCTCGTCGAATCAGTCGAGGTGTTCGATGTCTATCGATCCGATGAGCTCGGCAATGGGGTCAAGAGCCTCGCCCTGCGGCTTACCTTCAGGGCGGAGGGCAGGACGCTTACAGACCAAGAGGTCGCCGGTGCAAGGCAGGAGATCCTCACGGCGATAGAGAAATCAGGCGGGAGAACCCGTGAGTAGCTACCCCGTGCAGCCACTAGCCGGCGAACCCGTCGCGAAGATCCTCGTTGCCGGGGCGTCAGGCCTTACCGGCTCATTGGCGGCAGAGCTCGTCTGGCGTCACCCCTCCTTCGAACTGGTTGGGGTAACCGCCAGGTCCGAAGCAGGTACCCGCCTGGATCATCTCCATCCGAACCGCAGGGTGCCGATGGTGATGGAGGACTTCGATTCGATCGACCTCTCCGGGGTAGATGCCGCAATCGTTGCTTATCCGCATGCCGCTGCGGCTCCGGTGGTGGCGAGCCTGACCGACGCTGGCGTGAGGGTCTGCGATCTCTCTGCTGACTTCAGGATCTCTGACCTCTCTACCTATGAGTACTGGTACGGAGATCATCCGGCTCCTGAGCTGCTCGAGCGCGCTGTCTACGGCCTGCCCGAGATCAACCGCAAGCGGATTGCAGACGCTCAGATAGTCGCCAACCCTGGCTGCTATCCGACCGCGACGATTCTTTCTCTGCTGCCGCTTGCAGAGTCAGGTCTGCTCGCCGAGATCGTCGTAGATGCGAAGTCCGGCGTTTCGGGGGCCGGGAGAGCAACCAAGGAAGAACTCGGCTTCATCAATATCGACGAGAACGTGCGTCCCTATGGCCTCGAGGGACACAGGCATCACCCTGAGATTTCCGAGCAGATCACGAGACTCGGCGGCGAGAAGGTCCCGCTTACCTTCGTTCCGCACCTGCTGCCGCTCGATCAGGGTGAGCTCGTCTCCTGCTATGTAAAGCTCACCAAAGAGGTCTCGGCAGAGGATCTGGACTCGATGTACGAGAGTCGGTTCAGCGCTGAGCCATTCGTCGAAGTCGTGAATCGCCCGCTTGGGGTGCGCGAGGTTCGCGACACCAATCTCTGCCGCGTATATGCCCTGCCTGCTGTCGGTGGTGATTTGACGCTCGTGTTCGGCGCGATCGACAACCTCTGGAAGGGGGCGAGCTCGCAGGCGGTCCAGAACCTGAACCTCATGTTCGGACTGGATGAAACCGAGGGGATTGCCTGATGCGGTGGGAAAGGTGGGTCACTTGGCCGGAGGGGACCGAGCACCTGGACAATCGGTCATTCGCCCCGGGGTTCAGGGGCGGAGTCGCGTCTGCCGGGATCAAGAAGGGCGACCAAAGTGATGTGGCCCTGTTGATGGCCGATGAAGGGGCTCAGATCTCGTCTGCGATAGCACTCACCTCGAATGCGGTAGCGGCTGCCCCGGTGCGGCTTTGCCGTGAGCGCTGCAACACATCGAATCTGATGGCGGTGATGGTCAACTCGGGTAACGCCAACGCTGCCACCGGCGAGCAGGGATTTGCCAACGCACTTGCCCTGCAACAGCGAGCAGCCCAGGCGGCAGGATTGCCTGAGAATCAGGTGGCTGTTGCCGAGACCGGAGTGATCGGCGTACAGCTGGAAATGCCGCCTCTGCTCGAGGCGATCGGTCGGGCAGCATCAGAGATGTCTGCGGAAGGTGCCAGCGAATTTACCGAGGCGATCATGACCACCGACGTGGGACCGAAGCAGGTTGCCGTGCGCTGCGATGGCGTGACCTTGACCGCGCAGGCAAAGGGCGCGGGAATGATCGAACCCGGCTTTGCGACCATGCTCTGCTTCGTACAGACCGATGCAGTGGCAGACGATCTCGAACCTGTCTCCCGCGCAGCGATTGCATCGTCGTTCGAGCGGATCACAGTCGATGGACAGATGAGCACCAACGACACCGTCCTGGTTCAGGCGAGCGGCGTATCCGGTAATCCCTTGCCAGGCGGTTTGCTGGAGGCCGCGATGCTGACGCTCGCCCTCGAGGTGGTCGCCGACGGCGAAGGTGCAACCAGGGTCGGGCGGATCGATGTGAGGGGCGCACAGGATGAGATCGAAGCAGAGCGGGTGGCACGGGCGATCGCCAACTCACCTCTGGTCAAGACCGCACTTCACGGGCGCGATCCGAATTGGGGGAGGATCCTCCAGGCCGCTGGCGCAGCACTGGCGGGAGAGGACCTCGGAGATCTCGGCGCGGAAGCGGTATCGGCCGACGAACTCGGCGACGCGCGCGCCGATGCCGAGATTGCGGTCGAACTCTCCCGCGGTAGCGCGGCTGCCCACGCATACTTCTCGGACCTGACCAAACGCTATGTAGAGATCAACTCGGAGTACACGACCTAGACAGATGAGCGCGAACATCGAAACACTCCTCGAGGCGCTGCCCTACATCCGGCAGTTCAGCGGGAACACGATTGTGATCAAGTACGGCGGTGCAGCAATGCGCGAAGAGGAATTGCGCGAGACCTTCGCCAACGATGTCGTGCTGCTCAAGTACGTCGGGATGAACCCGGTGATCGTCCATGGAGGCGGCCCCGAGATCTCCGAGCACATGGAACGCCTCGGCATGGAGGTGAAGTTCCACGAGGGGCTGCGAGTTTCTGACGAGGACACGGTCGATGTCGCTCGAATGGTCCTGCTCGGGAAGGTCAACTCGGACATCCTCGCCAGGTTGAAGCGGCACGGACAGCCGGCGGTTGGTCTCGGCGGAGAAGACGGCGCGCTGTTCGAAGTGAGTACGGCCCCCGGCAGCGAGCAACTCGGGTTGGTCGGCGTCGTGGACGAGGTCAACGTCGATGTGATCAATCACATCGCGGAGGACTACATTCCCGTGATCGCCTCTGTGGGAACTGATTCCGAGGGCCGCCCCCACAACATCAACGCCGATGAGGCCGCAGGGAAGGTGGCGGCGGCCCTTGGTGCTCAGCGCGCGATATTCCTCACCGATGTAGAAGGTTGGCTCGCCGACCCCGACGACGCTTCGAGTCTCGTCAGCCAGGCTACGGCGGTTGAGGTTTCCTCTGCGCTGAGCGGCATCGACGGCGGCATGCGCCCAAAGCTCTCTGCCTGCCTGGAGGCTGTCAACGGCGGGGTAGAGGCGGCACAGATAATCGACGGAAGGGTTCCGCACAGCCTGTTGCTGGAACTGTTCACCGACCGCGGAGTCGGGACCAAGATCACCGCTTGAGCGGTGTGAAGGTTCGACCAGAGCGCCTGCCGTGGACCCGAAGGATCTCGCTCAGCTAGACGAACGGTGGTCGATGCACAACTATCGCCGCTTCGGTGTGGAGTTCGTCGAAGGCTCTGGGGCGGTGCTGGTCGATTCCGAGGGGAAGGAGTATCTCGACTTCCTCACGGGTATTTCGGTCTGCTCTCTCGGCCACTGTCACCCTGATGTAGTTGCTGCGATCACCGATCAGGCCGGCAAACTGATGCACACGTCGAACCTCTTTCTCAGCGAGCCAGCGATCGAGTTGGCTCAGGCTCTCGCAGAGTCGAGCGTCGGCGGCGCTACCTTCTTCTGCAACTCCGGCGCGGAGGCGAACGAGGCAGCGATCAAGATCGCCCGCAAGGCGGCCCATGCGCGAGGCATCGAGAGCCCGCGCATCGTGGTCCTGGCGGGCGGCTTTCACGGCAGAACGATGGGAGCCGTATCGGCTTCTTCGAAGATGGCGCTGAATCCGTCGTTTGCTCCTTACCTGGAGGGCTTCGATGTCGTGTCGCGCGAAGACCCCTCTGAGATGGAGGATGCGGTCGGCACGGATACAGCCGCAATCCTGATCGAGCCGGTCCAGGGAGAAGCAGGGATCTATCCGATATCCGATCAGATGCTTTCGGCAGCACGCAAAGCCGCAGACTCGGCTGGCGCCGCGTTGGTATTCGACGAGGTTCAGTCGGGAATGGGCCGCACGGGCAATCTGTGGGCCTATGAGCTTTCGGGCATCACACCGGATCTGGTGACCACTGCAAAGGCTCTGGGTGGAGGATTTCCCATTGGGGCCTGTGTGGCGAACGAGATCTGGGCCAGCGTATTCGAGCCCGGAGACCACGGTTCGACCTTTGCTGGCGGTCCGATGGCAAGCAGAGCGGCCATGGCGGCCCTCAACGCCACTTCTGACCCCGTTCTGCTGGCCTCGGTGGTCGAGCGTGGGGAGCGCCTGCGCAAGGGGCTGACCGATATTCCTGCCTTTTCCGAGGTGAGGGGGAGAGGGCTGATGGTTGGCGCGGATCTTGCTGCAGGAGAAGGTGCCCCGGATCTGGCGGAGAGGCTGTTGGAGAAGGGATTGGTCACGAACGCCACCGGCCCGGCAACCCTGCGGTTGCTTCCGCCTCTGATCGTTTCTGATGAGGAGATAGATCGTGCGCTCGCGATCATCTCCGAGAGTGTTTCCTGAGCTGATTCGCAAGAGAGCGTCCGCCACACCGATACCCTTACCGGTGTGAGCACAAACGCAAAATGGATCATCGGGCTTCTAGTCGCGATCGTCATCGGACTGGTAGTCGGTCTCTACATCGTCAGCGGAGACAGCGGTAACTCGGGGACTACGGTTACCGAGCCTGCACCCACCACGGCGCCGACTACTACCGCTGCACCGACGACCACTACGACACCGACGACCACTCCGACCTCCACCACATCAGGTGGCGGGGGCGGCGGTGGCGGCGGAATACCCGTCCCTTAGCCCCACAGACGCAGGAGTGCGAAAGCCGTGGTTTGGCAGCGCCGAACCGCGGCCTCCAGCCTGCTCATGCGAGACTTCCCGCAGATGAGCGATCGAAACGACAATCGCGCGGGAACAGGGGAGTGGCAGCCCACCGCTTCCTATGAAGCAGATCCCGCTTCGGTATCGAAGGTCCTGCTGCTTTATTCGGGCGGCCTCGACACGAGCGTGATGCTGAAATGGATTCAGGAGCGCTACGAGGCAGAGGTGGTCACGCTCACCTTGGATATGGGCCAACCCGGCGAAGACTGGGATGCGGCTATCAGCAAGGCCAAGGATCTCGGTGCCGTCGACAGCGTCCTGATCGACGCGCGAGAGGAGTTTGCGCGGGACTACGTGCTGCCTGCGATCAAGGCTAATGCGCTGTACGGGGGCGGATACCCGCTTTTCACAGCACTCGGGCGCCCCCTGATTGCCAAGCTCGCGGTCGAGGTGGCCAGAGAGCACGGTTGCGACACGATTGCTCACGGCTGCACTGGCAAGGGGAATGACCAGGTTCGTCTCGACGGCACCATTGCGACTCTCGACTCCGATCTCAGGGTCCTCGCACCGGTGCGCGAGTGGAAGATGGGTCGTGAGGAGGAAATTGCCTACGCCCGCGAGCACGGGATTCCGGTAAAGGGCGGCACCGAAGCTGCCCCCTATTCGATCGACGACAACCTCTGGGGTCGGTCTTCTGAGGGGCGGGAGATCGAAGACCTCGACTCAGCGCCCGATCCCGAGGTGTTTCAATTGGTGACCCGACCCGAGGAAGCCCCCGACCAGCCGGTAGAGATCGAGATCGGTTTCGAGGGTGGTTGTCCAGTCTCGGTGGACGGCAAGAAGCTCGGCTTGGTCGAACTGATCGAGCAGGTGGGAAAGGTCGGCGGAGATCATGGTGTCGGCATCGTCGATCACATCGAAGACAGGATCGTCGGGCTGAAGGTTCGAGATCTATACGAGGCCCCGGCAGCGGCTGTGATCTTGAGCGCACATCAGGAGCTCGAAAAGCTCGTTTGCACTATCCACCAGAACAACTTCAAGTCAGGACTCGAGAGTCAGTGGGCCTATCTGTGTTACGCGGGGCTGTGGTACGAGCCGCTCCGACACGACCTAGATGCCTACATGGAATCGGTCAACCGATGGGTTACCGGCAGCGTTTCGCTTCGCCTCTACAAGGGGAATGTGACCCCGATAAAGCGGAGCTCTCCCTACGCCCTGTACGACGCCGGCCTGGCCGGATTCGGCGAGTCTGGAGGGACCTTCTCTCAGCAGGCAAGCCCAGGCTTCATCGAACTGTTCACCCTTCAGACCCGTTTGGCACATCGTGTTCGAAGCGACGGAGGAGAAGGCTGAAGATGTCTGTCCTGTACGAAGCAATAGGCAGGCTGGTCGTATCGCTCGTCTCGAGGCGGTATCGCGATGAGATCAGGCTGATCGGAGTAGCGACGGTCGTGGTGGCCCTGTTTGCGCTTCTCTGGGGCTTGCGTGGCTCGGGCGTCAGCAGCTCCGGCTTTGCCGACCTGGTCGGATCTGGCTCGGGGCGCAAGCGACGCTCCGGAGCTTTCGTGAGCATACGCTAACTTTTGCTCAGGCCAATTCCCCGGAAAGGGCGTTTCTGGCCAGACAGATGAGGACTCCCGGCAACACCAACTCAGCCGCGGGCTTGCGCCCGCTGCTTGCCGTGCTCGCTGCGTCGATCTTCTTGCTTTCGGCAGCCGCCGCCGGTGCGGCGAGCAATCAGGACAAGCAGCGGCTGGAGGCTGCTTCAAAGAGAGCCTCCCAGCTCGAACAGGAGCAGCAGGTTCGCTCCGGGCAGATCTCCGAGACGCAGGCGGCTGCCCGCGCAGCTGGCGTCTCGGAGATGCGTGTGTTGGCGCGCCTTCAGCGGTCTCAGCGCGACAAGCGGGCGTTGGTGCTGCAGTTGGGGGAGGCCAATCGTGAGCTGAAGGCGGCCGAGGTGCGTGAACGGCGAGCGATGAG
>JBEIRY010000109.1:0-2444 GCA_040375675.1 Thermoleophilales bacterium
CGGTCAAGGGCCGTGGACACCGTGGCAGATGGCTGGCTGGGGCCT
The DNA here is from genome assembly GCA_040375675.1 of Thermoleophilales bacterium. Lineage (GTDB taxonomy): Bacteria > Actinomycetota > Thermoleophilia > Solirubrobacterales > 70-9 > CAIUSP01. The sequence continues at coordinate 46 of JBEIRY010000109.1, forward strand.
GGCAGGGCTGTTTGGCGCTGGTCTGGCGGTTGTCACCGGTCGCAGGCTGGGGAGGATGGGTTTCGCAATCGCCTGCGGCTTGATGGGTTTGATCTACGGTGCGCTCCTCGACTACTCGGCGATGGTCGTATTCGGCGGCGAGCAGTCGGTCGAGCGATATCTGGCCCTTTCGGTCCGGGGGATACCTTTCAACCTCGCACACGCCGCCGGTAACTTTGCGATCGCATTGGTCGCCGGACCGGCGATCGTCGGTCTGCTCGAGCGGCATCGAAGGCGATTCACTCACCGCTGGGGCAAGGCAGCCTCGCGAGGCGCGGGAGCGGGGGCAGCGTCCCTTCTCGTTCTGGCATGTGTCGCAGTTGGACCACTGCTTGGAGGAGATACCGCCCGCGCCGACCAGCCACGCCTTCAGCGCCAAGCTGCCACGAGCGCGAGTGCTTCCTCTGCCTTCCGTTGGCTGCAACGCGCTCAGAACTCGGATGGCGGCTTTGGCTTTGCTCCAGGCCGTGCGTCGGATCCTGCCACCACTGGCTGGGCGGCACTGGCGATTGCAGCCTCTGGCAGAAACCCGACTGCGGTGAAGAGTGGTGCCGGTGCCAGCGCGATCGATTACCTGCGCCGCCGTGCTGGAGAGATCGAGACCACAGGCGACATAGAGCGAACGATGCTGGCACTTGCGGCATCTGGTCTCGACCCGCGGCGCTTTGGCGGAGTCCGGTTGAGCAAGAGGCTTCGCGCCCGAGTCGGCGCCGATGGCTCGCTCGGCGGGCAGGTGAATTTGACGGCCTTCTACTTGCTCGCCACTGTCGCCGCGGGCGTAGAGCCCTCGCCGCGGTCGATCGTCTGGATCAAACGGGCTCAAAGCGGCAGCGGCGGCTGGGGGTACGGGCTCGGCGTCAACCCCGATGCCGACAGCACCGGCGCAGCCGTTCAGGCACTTCGAGCGGTTGGCACGGGGTCTGGTGCTACGGATCGGGGGGTCTCCTGGCTGCGGCGAACTCAGGGCCGGCGAGGAGGCTGGGGCCTACCCGGGAGCGGCGCTAACTCTCAATCGACCGCATGGGCGATCCAGGGTCTGGTTGCGGCGGGCAATGCTCCGGGTCGTGTCCGCCGGGCCAACAGATCGCCATTGGACTTTCTCGCGGCGCGACAGGCCCGAGACGGTCATTACCGCTACTCATCTACCTCTGACCAGACGCCGGTCTGGGTAACCGCACAGGCGCTGACGGCGGTTGCGGGCGAGTCATTTCCCATAGCTGCCGTCGGGCAGCCGTCTCCTGCGACCGCCACGCAGAGCGGAGATCCGTCAGCTGAAAACGATTCCAGCACGAAGCCCGAGCAGGGCGACCCATCGAGTGCAGCACAAGATGATGCCGGCGCTAGTCAGTCGGTCGACCACAGCACGGGGGGTGCGACCCCTTATGGCGCCGGGCAAGCTGGGTCCGATGGGAGCTCTACAGCCGGCACCACAGATGACCCATCTTGGCTCGCCACTTGGTGGTGGCTGATCCTGTTGGGTCTAGTCGGCCTTGCGGCACTCGTATGGCTCGGATTGCGAATCAGGGACACGGCCAGGTCCTAGGATGAGGAAGAGATGAACTCCAGAAAAGACGCCATCGCGCAGATCCAGTCGAACGAATTCGACCTGGTCGTGATCGGCGGAGGCGCCACTGGTGCGATGGTGGCTCTCGATGCGGCTTCGCGCGGCATGTCGGTCGTCTTGCTCGAGCGTGATGACTACTCGCAGGGAACCTCATCGCGGTCTTCGAAGATGATCCACGGAGGGCTCCGCTATCTGGAGAACTTCGATGTCGGTCTGGTGCGCGAAGCACTGCTGGAGCGCAGCCTGATGGTCGAGTTGGCGCCGCATCAGGTCTATCCGACGCCGTATCTCGTTCCGCGGTTGGGAGATGACGGCCGTGATATCGCGCTCGGCGTCGGACTCAACGCCTATGACGCTCTGGCTACCGTGGGAGTGAAAAGCGATGAGGGTCCGGGGGAGACGGCTGAGAACGAGACCCTCGCGGCAGCGGTGGATCGCACCACCTCTTGGGCACCCGAGAGGCATCGAACCATCGACGGTGCAGAGGCTGCCCGCATGATGCCGGCGCTCGCACCATTGAACCCCCAGTCGGCCTACCTCTTCTACGACTGCCAGACCGACGACTCGCGGCTGGTCATTACCGCCCTGCAGGAGGCCGAACGCTACGGCGCGGTTCTGCTGAACGGTGCAGATGTAGTCGAGGTGCTAGATCAGCGAGGCAAGGCCAGCGGGGCCGCGTTCATCGAGCAGGAGTCGGGGGACCGGGTCGAGGTAAGCGCCCCAAATGTGGTCAACGCAACCGGCGTCTGGGCTGATCAGATCAGGCCGGACGGGATAGAAGACGAGGGCGAGGTGC
>JBEIRY010000023.1:0-22971 GCA_040375675.1 Thermoleophilales bacterium
CAAGGCCGTCGAAGAGCTCGGCCTGATCTAGGCCAGAGACCGACGGGCCGTTGAAAAAGAGGATCCGGCCGCGACTCGCGCGCGACCGGATCCGGTGACCCGGGCCTAACGGCCCGGGTAGTAGGTGCTTCCCTGCTTGCGGATCCTGCCCTCGGCCTCGAGCTCGGGCAGTACGCGATAGAGGTAGTTGGGAGCATTCAGATTCATCTGTTTCGCCACTCCGGCAACGCCGATTCCGTCGGGAGACGAGTTGATGATTTTCACGGCTTGGTCGGCACGGGTTCCGCCCCGGCGCTTGCGCTTTGGCCCCCTCCGGGTGCCAGCGCCTGAACCGGGGGGGCGACCGGGACCACGACGGGCCGCGCTGCCAAGCCCCGAGAGAGCGGTCTCGACCTGTCGAAGTTCATCGTGCAATTCCTTGCGACGCTGTTCGAGCAAGGCTCTCGCCTTGTCCAAAGTCTGCGAACCTGCTGGCATGATTCTCCTTTCACCGGCCCCTGTTAACCCGAGCGACCTTGATATCTGTTTGGTCTTGCGTGGTGCGAGTCGTGGGGGCTCTTCACACACTAGAGACCTCACAACTTCGGCCCGTGAACTATTAGCAGAAAACCGTTTTGGCATAACCGTTAACGGCTACCAATAAATGAGTGCCGACCTGAGAAAACTGGGAAAAGCCGTTGTGGCAAGAGTCCTCTTGCCTGCAGGACTCGAGCTGCTGACCGGCCGGTTCGAGGTCGTACAGGGCGGACTCGAGGTGACCCGCAAAGAGTTGGAGGAGATGGTCCCGGGTGCGGTTGCCTTGATCCCTGATCCGAGTGTGCCGATAGATGCTGATCTGCTCGACCTCTGCGGCGACCAGTTGCGAGTCGTTTCGAACTTTGCGGTCGGCTACGACAATGTGGATCTCGAGGCTTGCAAGGAGCGCGATGTCGTCGTGACCAACACCCCTGGGGTTTTGACCGAGGCAACCGCCGAACTTGCCCTCCTCTTGACCCTTTCGGCTGGTCGCCATGCAAGCGAGGCCGAGAGAGATCTCCGCAACGGACTCTGGACTGGCTGGAATCCAGGTGCGTATCTCGGGTTGGAGCTGCGCGATGCAACGGTTGGCGTGGTCGGACTTGGCAGGATCGGCTTGCGCTATGCGGAGATGGTCTCTGCGCTTGGGGCCAATGTCCTCTACACGGCCTCGAGCCGCAAACCAGAGGCAGAGGAGGAGTTCGGATTCACCTGGGCGGAGTTCGACGACCTGCTCAGTCGCTCAGACGTGGTGAGTGTCCATGCGCCGGGTGGCGAAGAGACCAAGGGCATGATCGGGCGGCGTGAACTCGACCTGATCGGCCCCGATGGAGTGCTGGTCAATACATCGCGCGGCACCCTGGTCGACTCCGAGGCAGTTGCCGAGGCGCTCCAGGACGGACGACTCGGAGCAGCCGGGCTTGATGTCTACGACGGAGAGCCAGCGGTTCCCGAGAGCCTCTTGGAAGCACCGCGGTGCGTGCTGCTGCCTCACATCGGGTCGGCAACGCATGTCTCGCGTGACGGCATGGCCAGGATGGCTGCCGAGAACGCGATCGCGGTGCTCGAAGGCGCTGAACCCGCTTCGCGGGTCGTCTGATTCAGCCTTTGTTTGCGGCCGAGCCTGGCTCGGTCTTGGACTGCTCTGCCTTGCGATTGCGCGGCATAGTGCGGAAGATCGCGTCCCAAAGTGGGGATGAGACTCCGTAGCCGAAGCGATGATCCTGAAAGTGGTGGCGCATGTGGTGCTCGCGAAGGCGCCTGCCGAAGTTGGTTTTCGGGCGGTGGTGATGCACGTGGTAGTGGGTGTAGTCGTAGACGAGGTAGCCGGCGATGAACCCCGAGAAGACCGGGAAGGCAAGCGGGTCACCGAAGATCAGATAGAAGGCAACGGCAAATACAGAAGAGAGCGGAATGCTGACCGCTGGTGGCATGACCAAACGCATCGGGTCGTTCGGGTGATCGTGATGAACGCCGTGCATGATGAAGTGGATCCGGTCGCCCCCGGGAATCTTCGGCTGCCAGTGGAAGAGCAGGCGGTGAAGCCAGTACTCGGACAGCGTCCAGATCGCGACACCTGCAGCGAACATACCCACGGTTCCCCAGCCGCTGAGGCCATGATCTACGGCAAGCCAGAGACCGCCGACGACGATCGGCCCAAAGAAGACCAGCGGGACGATCGGGTGAACCCGCGAGAAGAAGTCGAGGATCTTGTTCTTGAACAGAGGCGGTGAGGCCGAGAGTTGTGAGGTCCGATCAGTTGCCATTGGTTTTGAATACTAGCCCCACTCCGGCGAAAAAATAGGCCGTCATTTGCGGAAACGCCGCTGGCGCGCCTCACGCTCAGATGACATGATGCCGCGGCGACCAAGACACACGTCGCGAGAGCTTCCACCCCCGCAGTCCAAGAGCTTGAGAGGAGCAGTCCACTTGACCCAAGGTCGAGCGGGTGTCGCTGGCCCAAAGGCCAACGCGCCCGGCACACAGAGAAAGCCGCGAACCCGCCGATCGGCGCGGAGCAAGGCGTATACCTGTGCGGATTGCTTTTTTGGCGCGCGCGGACTCTGTGCACTCGGGTTGGACGAACCATGTCCGACCTTCAGGCTCGATTCCCCGGAAGGACTCGTTCCGCCGCGCCAGCCAACGTTGTTGATGCGCGACCCTGGCGACACGGATTCGGCCACCGCTCCGGCCTGACTCAGGCGCCAAGAGGACAAAAACGCCAACTCACTTGCGCGCCGATGTCTCTGGTGCGGTTTCATGGACTGACCAATGCGGAGCGGATCAGTCAAGTGAAACTCACCGTCCTCGGAAAATCTCCTGCTTGGGAGGACACCGGCGGAGCCTGTTCCGGGTATCTGATCGAAGAAGGAGAGACGAGCCTGCTGTTGGAATGCGGGAACGGAGTATTCGGCAAGCTCCGCTCGCATCTGACCGACTACTCGATGTTGGATGGAGTCTTGATAAGCCACCTGCACGCCGATCACTGGCTGGATCTGATCCCCTTCTCGTACGCGCTCAACTATTCGCCGCGACGCGCGCACTCGGGCGAGATGCCGATTGCCGGATCAGGCGGCCCGGCACTTTGGGGGCCGCCGGGGTCGGCGGAGGCCTACGGGCGGGTCACCGGAGCATGGGGGAGCGAGGAGTTGCTCGCCTCGGCCTTCGAGATCGATGAGTACTCAGTCGATGGAGAGGTCAGGATCGGCCCGCTGACTGCGACTTTCCAACCCGTGCCGCACTACATCGAAACCTTCGCAATTTCGCTCACCGGTACAGCCGGTTCGAGGATCGTTCACGGAGCCGACTGTCGCCCGAACGATGAATTGATCGAGTTCGCAAAGGGCGCCGAGTTGCTGATCGTCGAGGCGACGCTGGCCGAACAAGGCGACGAGCCCGAAGAGGAACGCGGTCACATGACCGCACGCGAGGCAGGTGAGCTGGCTCGCAGCGCCGGGGTCCAAGCCGTGATGATCACCCACTTCTCCGACGAGCTGGACCCAGCTGAGGTCAGGTCAGAGGCCGAGGCCGGATTTGGCAGCGAGGTAGTCCTCGCCGGCGAGGGGGAGACCGTCGAGGTCTGATCGACGCCTCTCTATTCTCTTCCAGATGCCCAAGAAAGACCCATTTGCCGATTTCACTCGTGTCCGTCTGGAGATGGACGAGTTGTTGGTCGATTTCTGGGAGCGCCCGGGACTGCGGACACAGAGCCGTCCGGTCGGGTTCGCTCCGAGGGTGGATGTCTACTACCGAGGAGACAAGGCCCCCGAAGTAGCCGTGGTTCGGGCAGAGATCCCCGGTGTCGAGGTGTCTGCGGTCAATCTGGAGGTACGCGGCAGAACCCTCGTGATCAGCGGCGAGAAGCCTCAGCGCGAGACCACTGGTCGCAGCTATCAACAGGTGGAGCTCCCGGCCGGGCCATTTCGTCGGGTGATCGAACTTGCGATCGAGGTCGACCCTGAGCGCGCCGAGGCGACTTACGAGGACGGAGTGCTGAACGTCGAGCTGCCGTTGAGGTCCCGCGCCGCCAAGCGAGTTCCCGTCCAGCGAGTTGAACAGGACGGGGAGTGAGGTCGGTGGAGGGAGACGGTCAGGAGATCCCGCAGCTCGAGGTCGTAGAGCTTCCCGATGCAGACGATCTCGTTCGCGCACAGATGCCTCTGCCCGATGCCTTGCCTGTCTTGCCGCTGCGGGAGACGGTCACTTATCCCGATCAGCTGACGCCTCTTGCCGTAGGTCAGGAGCGGTCGATCAAGTTGATCGACGATGTCCTTTCCGGCAATCGAATGCTCGCAATGGTTGCTTCGAGAGATCCTGAGAAGGACACACCCGGCCCGTCTGATCTCTTTCCGGTCGGCGTTGCGGGCACGATCGCCCGGATGCTCAAGGTGCCCGACGGGACTTTGAGGATCCTGGTTCAGGGTGGGGAGAGGATCAAGGTCGGACCCTACGTATCTGAGGATCCCTACCTGGTAGCCAAGGTGAAGGCGCTTCCCGATGAGATGGAGGAAAGCCAGGAGCTCCAGGCTCTGACTCGGAACGTCCAGAGCACATTCAGCGAGATCATCGAACAGATTCCCTACCTGCCGGAGGAGCTCCAGTTGGCGGTGACCAACATGGACGAGCCCTCCGCCTTGGCCCACCTGATCGCCGGTGCGCTGAGGATTCCGATCGAGGAGAAGCAGCAACTACTGGAAGAGCGCGATGTCGCAAAGCGTCTACACGCACTATCGAAGTTGCTTGCCCGAGAGCTCGAGGTGGTCAAGATCGGCTCGAAGATCCAGTCCGATGTCGAATCCGAGATCGGCAAGGGACAACGCGAGTTCTTCCTGCGCCAGCAACTGAAGGCGATCCAGGACGAGTTGGGTGAGGGTGACGAGCAGCAGGTGGAGGTAAAGGAACTTCGAGAGAAGATCGAGCAGGCAGAGCTCCCTGAGGAGGCGCAGAAGCAGGCCGAGCGAGAACTCGCGCGGCTCGAGAAGCTCCCGCCCGCAGCAGCCGAGTACGGGGTTATCCGCAGCTACCTCGAATGGTTGATCGAGCTGCCCTGGAAGGAGGAGACGACCGACGATCTCGATCTCGCAAACGCCCGAAAGGTCTTGAATCGCGATCACTATGACCTAGAGGAGATCAAGGAGCGGATTCTCGAATACCTGGCCGTTCGCCAGCTCAACCCCGACTCGCCTGGCCCGATCCTCTGCTTCGTTGGCCCTCCCGGGGTCGGCAAGACGAGCCTCGGCCAGTCGATCGCCAAGGCGCTCGGTCGAGAGTTCGAGCGGATCTCAGTCGGTGGAGTGCGCGACGAGGCAGAGATTCGCGGCCACCGCAGGACCTACATCGGCGCAATGCCAGGAACGATCATCCGCGCGCTGCGCGATGCCGGAACCCGTAATCCCGTGTTCATGATCGACGAGATAGACAAGATGGGCGCCGACTTCCGTGGGGATCCGGCCAGCGCGATGCTCGAGGTGCTCGACCCGGCTCAGAACTCGACCTTCCGCGATCACTACCTGGATCTCCCGTTCGATCTCTCTGATGTGATCTTCATCGCAACGGCAAATGTGCTCGATCCGATTCCGCACGCACTGCTCGACCGTATGGAGGTGATCGAGCTCGCCGGCTACACGGTCGAAGAGAAGCTCCGGATTGCAAAGCGCTACCTCGTGCCCCGCCAACTGAAGGCCAACGGTCTGACCAAATCCAAGCTGGAGTTCGCCGACGCCGGCCTGTTGGCGGTGATCAACGAGTACACCCGCGAGGCAGGAGTCCGAAACCTCGAGCGGGAGATCGGAGCCGTCTGCAGAAAGGTCGCGGCCAAGGTCGCCGAGGGAAAGTCGCGAGGAAAGACGACCGTCACTGCCAAGAAGGTCCGGGAGTTCCTTGGCAAGCGCCGCTACTTTGCCGAACAGCGACGCCGAACCAAGGATCCGGGCGTTGCTACCGGCCTTGCGTGGACGCCGGCCGGGGGTGAGGTTCTGTTCGTTGAGGCCTCAGCCGTTCCCGGTTCGGGCTCTTTGACCATCACCGGCCAGATCGGCGATGTGATGCGTGAGTCTGCCCAGGCTGCCTTGACTTTCGTCAGAGGCCACACCGACCAGATCGCACCCGGCTTGGAAGAAAAGTGGTTTGCCGAGCACGACATCCACATCCATGTGCCGGCGGGTGCTGTGCCGAAGGACGGTCCGTCGGCGGGAATCGCGATGACGACCGCGCTGGCCTCACTGATCAGCGGTCGCCCGGTATCGAACGAGGTTGCGATGACCGGTGAGGTCACCTTGACCGGTCAGGTGTTGCCGATCGGCGGCTTGAAGGAGAAGTCGCTGGCGGCTCAGCGGGCCGGTATCAAGACCGTGATCATCCCCGACCGCAACAAGGGCGATGTCGAAGAGATCCCGACGCGTGAGCGAAAGGGGCTCAAGTTCGTCTATGTCGACGAGGTCGGCGATGCGCTGAAGGTGGCGCTCGAACCGACGGCGCCGGCAAAGAACGGCTCTGCCCGCCCCAAGAAGCCGCGTGCAGCCAAGGCAAAGAGCCGCTGAGTCCCTGCTTTGCGCCCATCGAAGCTCAGGGTGGGGTATAAAACCCCAATGGCTCAGAAGACCACTACTCAGAAAGCAGCAGATGCAGCCCGTGCGGTTGCAACCAACCCTTATCTCCGGCGCTTGATCGAAGACGAGGAACTTCGCCGGAACATCCGCGACGCTTTCGACGCAGTGCGTGGCGCCGGTCAGAGAATCTACGACGAGCCTTCTCCCGCACGCGCGATCTTCGACGACAGCAAGATCCAGGACGAGCTCCGTAACGCAGCAGAGACTCTTCGTGATGCCTCCGATCAGCTGCGCGGGAGAAAGCAGAAGAAGAGCTTTGGCTTTGGCAAGGCGATCGTGGTTGCGATCGTCGGCGCGATTCTGGTGCTGGTTCTGAGTGAGACAGCAAGGCGCGCTGTTCTCGATCTGATCTTCGGCGCCGAGGAGGAGTTCGAGTACAGCTCGACTCCTGCCCCTGAGAACGCCTCGGTTCCGAGCGCCTGATCACCAGCTTGCTGGAGGTTTGAATCGTGGCCAGCGTTCACGTCCTCATACCCGCCCAGAGATTCGTCTTCTCCGTCTCGGACGGCGAGTCAACCCAGAGTCCGGTCGAGAGTTCGGCTGAGGGCTTTGCCGCCTACAAGAAGCTGCAGGCAGAGGGCAAGAGCGCAGGGATGGTGGCCTTCCCGAACACCCTTCTGATCCGCGGCGAGCGTGACTATCTGGTGGATCCGGGGATGAATATGCAGGGAGCTCCGATTCTGGGTGCGCTGGCTGATCTCGATGTGGATCCGAACTCGATCAAGGATGTGATCCTTACCCACCTTCACTACGACCACGCCGAGGCGCTCGCTGCTTGGCCGATGCGTCGCACCCTCGTCCACAAACTCGAGACCGAGGCACCTTATGCCCAACTCGTTGCCGGACAACTGGAGATGGCCAACCTCGATGTGGTGGACGGAGAGGAGGGGGAGATCGAGCCGGGTATCCGCTGGATTCGAACCCCCGGTCACTGCGAGGGGCTGATCTCGATCTTGGTAGACACCGACGATGGTCTAACCGTGATCGCCTCGGACTGCGTCGGTCCCCTGCCTGAGTATTTCGAGCAGATGGATCTGCCGGAGGACTTCGGGCCTGAGCGCGAAGAGTTGCTCGCCCAGTGGAAGAGGATTCGCGATCTCGACCCGAAGGTCGTGATCCCCGGGCACAACCCGCCTGTCACTTTGCGCTGAGCGCCAGCGGGTTTGGAGAGCGATCTGCCGGGGCGAGTTTGACTCGTCCCTAGACTCGGTTTTCAGATGGCTGTCGGCAAGTCGAAATCGGGCAAGCGGACTAAAGCGAAGCCGCCGCTGGCAAGACTTGCCGGCAGGATCTCCAGCCACCGCTGGTGGGTTCTTGGCGTCTGGATCGCGATCGTGGTGGCGGCGCTTCCGCTCTTCCTGCGCCAGTCCGACAACCTCACCGGTGGAGGGTTCGGCTCGCCGCGCAGCGAGGCGGCGCGCGCTCGAGCGGCGGCAGAGGCCAGCTTTCCCGATCACACCGGCTCGGGTATCGCGATGGTGCTGGCTCCGAAAGCAGCTCAGACCTATGCAGATGCCGCGGCAACGCTGAGCGCGTACGGCCGGAAGCTCTCAGAGGTAGAGGGGGCGGGCTTCACACCGCCGGCTCGTGCGGCGGGAATCACGGCACTCGAAGAGGGCGAGGTCGCGATCGTTCCGATCGACCTCAAACCAGGAGCGCCCGATGCGATCGACGTAGCCCATGACCTTCGCGACTCGATCAAGCTGGGTAAGGAGAATGAGGGCAGAGGCGTCACTCCCTATGTGGTTGGACAGCCGGCTATGTGGGCTGCGATGTCGGAACTCTCCCAGAGAGATCTCAAGAAGGCCGAGGCGATCGGCTTCCCGATCATCGCGATCGTCTTGATAACGGTCTTCGGCACGCTGATAGCCGCGTCGCTTCCATTGCTCTTGGCCGCGTTCGCGGTGATCGTCACTGGAGCGTTCGTCTACTTGATCTCGTTCGGGCTGGATATGTCGATCTTCGTCTCGAACATGGCGACGATGATCGGCATCGGGGTGGCCGTCGACTACTCGCTCTTCATCCTGGCGCGATACAGACAGGCGATCCGGGCCGGACGAGGGCGCGATGCAGCCCGCGCAGAAGCGCTTTCCACCTCGGGTCTTGCCGTGACCTTCTCGGGGTTGGCGGTGATCGTTTCACTCGCGGGTCTGTGGCTGGTCGACAACCGGACACTGCAGTCGATGGCTCTCGGGGCGATGATCGTGGTCGCGGTGTCGATCTTGTTGGCGGTCACTTTGTTGCCGGCCTTGATCGCGATATTCGGCCACAGGGTCGAGGGCGACGGAAAGATCAAGGAGTGGGTGCTGAGCAGCCTCTCGCGCCTCGGCTCGAAGTTGCGAAGAGGCGATTCGGACAGGGAGTCGTTCTGGCACCGATGGTCGCACCGGGTGATGGAGAGGCCGGTAGTTGCCGTCGTGCTGGTAGTCGCGCTGCTTGCGGCTTTGATTGCGCCCTCTATATGGATCAAGACCGGAAACAGCGCTTTGGAGCAGATGCCGAAGGACTTCGATGCTCGCGTGGGTACGGAGATCGCGCTCGAGACGACCGGTGAGGGCTTCGACCGGATCGAGGTGGTTGCCTTCCTTCCGGCAAGCGGCCCAGCAGCTAGTGTCGCTGCGACCAAACTGGCCCGCCAGATCAGGCAGCAACCAGGTGTCACTTCGGTAAGTGAGCCACTCGTCAACGGAGACCGCGCCTTGATCGAGGTATCCGATGCTGCAAAAGCAGCCGAGTCGCGTGCCTCTGAGAGGCTGGTCAACCGCCTGCGTGAGCAGACGGTCCCCGCCTGGCAAGCAGTCTCGGGCGGACGGGCGCTGGTGGGCGGTGAGCCCGGAGCGGCTTTCGACAACCGCAACCAGATCGCTGATTCGATGTGGAAGATCTTTGCCTTCGTGCTCTGTCTCTCCTACCTCGTGCTGTTGGTGCTCTTCCGCTCAGTGATCCTTCCGCTGAAAGCGATCGCGATGAACCTGCTCTCGATCGGTGCTGCCTACGGAGTGCTGGTGGTCGTCTTCCAGTGGGGGTGGCTGGATGTCCTGCCAACGTTTGAGTCGAAGGGGGCGCTAGAGGTGATGACTCTCCCTTTGCTTTTGGCTGTCGTGTTCGGCCTCTCGATGGATTACGAAGTCTTCTTGCTCTCCAGGATCAAGGAGCGCTACCTGGCCCACGGCGACAACAAGCGCGCGGTAGCAGAGGGTCTGGAGGCAGGCGCTTCTACGATCTCGTCGGCCGCGCTGATCATGGTGCTGGTCTTTCTCACCTTCGTCTTCACCGGCGTTGCCTCGATCAAGGAGATCGGACTCGGTTGCGCGGTGGCGATCGCTTTCGATGCCACGATCGTCAGGCTGGTGTTGGTGCCGGCCACGATGCAGTTGCTCGGGAGCTGGAACTGGTGGATTCCTGGTTGGCTAGACCGAGTCCTTCCGCGCATACCGCTGGAAGGTGCCGATACGCGGCCTGCCCGCAAGAGCCGGAAAGCCTAGGAGAGGTACTTCAGCTCAGCGCTTCGGGATGACCAGCGAGGCGCAAGCAGCGCGCGGGTTGCTGTCACCGGCAAACTCGGTGGTCTGGTCTCCAGCGCCGTCATAGAAGTCGATTGTCATCTGCGTCGGTCCAACCGTCACCTGGCCGAAGCTGAACTGGTCGGTGGAGTCGCACTGCATGCCCATTCCGGGGCCGAAGACGCCTGCTCCGGGCGGGGCTGGCGCCTTGAGGAAGACCTGCTGGATCAGGTTGCCGACATCCGGCGTGCCGGTGGCGGCGTCCATCTCTTCGCCGTAGTTCATGGTTGCGATCGGGCCAACCGTTGCCTCGGAGATGTTGGAGTTCCTGACTGTCGGCAACGTGGCGAAGCGAACGTTGTTGACCAGGGTCGCGTGGACATCGGTGCTCAGCAAGACCGTGTTCTTGATCTTGTTGAGGGCAGTGAGTACCTTCGTGCGCTCTGCGGCGTAGCCCTCCCAGCGGTCGTACGGAAGGGCGTAGTACTGCTGCATCGGAACCTCGTTCATCACGACCTTGAAGGTTGCCTTGGAAGACTTGATGTCCTTGAGGAACTTCGCCAACTGCGCCTTGCCGAGCATCGTCCGGGACTTGCTGTTGATCGAGGCCACGCATGCCTTCTTGACCGGGTTGCGGAGCTGGGCGACCACCAACCCGAAGGTGTTCCTGGTCGAGCTCGGTGCGGTTGGTGCGAGGTCTGGGCTGCCTTCATTCAGGCAGGCAGCCAGCTCATCAGAGGATGCGCTGCGGAATGAGCGCTCGTCGAGGAAGAAGAGCTCGAGGTTCTTGCCATAGCGAACATGGCGGTAGAGGCCTGTCCGCTTGTTGTAGGAAGCCGGCATGTAGGTGCGGAAGGCCTTCACTCCGTTCGCGTACAACTGCTTGGTCGGGATGTTCACACCCAGCTGACCCGGAGTTTCCTTGGGAGAGAAGTCGTTGATGAACTCGTGGTCGTCCCAGTGGTTGAACACCGCCTGACTTGCGCGGAAGGCCCGGTATGCCGGCATCTCGAGGTTGGTCGTGTACTTGTCCCACTTCTGCGAGACGGTCAGCGCCGGTTCGGTGACGCCGGGGACCTCGGAATCGGAGTAGATGGAGTCGCCCATGATGATGCTGAAGTCGTTGCCCTGTTGGCTCATCTGGTCGAGGACTTCGAAACTGTTCCAGTAGGCACCGTTGTCGTTTCCGGGCGTCGGGTTGGTCGGCGACGGCGAGGCATCCATGTCGCCGGACCAAGCGAAGTGCACCGGCATGGTCGCGTTCGGAGAAGGAGCGGTGTTGAAGTAACCGGTGTCGCTCGTCCAACCGCCGTTGCCGCAGAAGCGATAGGTGTAGTTGGTGCTCGTCGTAGGCAGGCCGGTCACCTTCACTTGAGCGGTCAAGTCGTTTGCGGTGGTGGCGTTGGTCAGGGCGATCCACTCCACGGCCTTCCGCTGCTTGGCCGCAGCGGCTACGCCGGACTTGGTCAGAACGCAAGAGAGGAAGTCACCGCTACCGGTCTTCCGGGCCTGGACCATCACCGGACCGGCCGAGGCCGCCTTGACCCAGAGAGTCGCGCTCGAGGTACCCGGCTCGGTAGCGGTCACGTTGCCAGCCATCGCTACTCCATTCGCCGAGGCACTGCTGACGGCGAAAGCGAGGCAGGCTGTGGCTGCGGCTCCGGCAACGAATGCGACCCAGCCCCTGCGGCTGATTGAACTCTCCCCTGACATCACGGGGGAGTGTAGCCAGACGACTGGCGTTTGTGGGGTCTTCTGTCGAGCCTTGTGCCTAAGCGGCGAGAACCGGCTTCGGCTTGGGGAATATCTGGCCGAGGCGCTTGAGCTGACGCAGCGAGCCGTGCGTTTTGACTTTGCGGGTCAGCATCGCCTTTCGCATGTCGGCGCCGTGCATCGAGACCTGGATCCAGTCCGCCCAGCTCGCCTCGATCGTCAGCTCAGGTTTGGTGGCGGTTCCTTGAGTTGCAGCGGTCGAGCCATTGTTCACGCTGAGATACCAGGGTTCTGCGTCGGAGAACTTCCACTGGATGGTCATTGGAGTCTCGATCGCATCGGTGTGTGCACTCCCGGCGACCATGTCGAAGAAGTCGCGCTGTACCTCGGGAGAGAAGCGCGGGTTTGGATCGGGTGCACCGATGACCCCGGCCTTCAACAGAGCGATCTGACGTACAGCCCGCTCTTCGTACGAGAGGCCGGTGTCGACCGGGTAGGTGCCCGGCGGCATCTCATCGACCGGGAACCCGGCCGCCTTCCACTTCATGTCCATCGAGCGCATGCCCCAGGCGTACATCTCCTCGAGGGTGAAGCCGTAGCAGGTGTTGTACTCCTCGTTCCAGCCCGGCGGGACGAAGACGTCGGCGACGTACTTCATTACTTCCTTGAGCAGATCAGCTACGGCCGCTTTGCACTCTTCTGACTCGGCGAAGAGCTCGGAGAGGATCTTCACCCCGAATCCGATGTGGCGCTGCTCGTCGCGTGCGACATGGGACATGCCCTCGCTGAAGCCGGGCATCGTGCCGCTCTTGACGAAGTAGTCCTCGATGAAGTGCTGTCCGGGCTGAGCGAGCGTTCCCTCGATGATCATGTGGTAGAGCGTGATCGCCTGGGCGAGCTTCGGCAGTGAGTGATCGCGGCGCAGTTGATCGCACATCAGCTCGAGCCGCTCGAACACTCCGCGGTATCCCCAGTTGAACTGGGACTCGGTGAAGGCCAAGCGGGCGGAGGTCGAATCGCCTGCACCCAGGACCTCGTCGAAGAAGCGATCGAAGAAGATCGCGTGGCGGGCCTCGTCGACCTGCTGGGTGGCGAGGAAGTACTTCTGCTCCTCCTTCGGCGCGGCATCGATATAGGGGGAGAGGCCGTCGGTGACGGCGTCTTCGCCGTAGAAGAACATCGAATAGGTGCGCAGACCGGCGGTGCGCTGCATCTCGGTCAGCGACCTCCAGCCGTCGAGGTCCTTGGAGAAGTCGATATCCATCGCCGACCAGTTGTTCTGCTCCCAGCGTCGATAGAGGTCCTGATAGGAGATCTGGCTGCCCTTGCGTGCCGATACATCGTCTTTAGGCTTCGTCTCGGTAGCTGCGGCTGCTGTTGCGGTCGGCTCCACTTGGCCTCTCCTTTTTCTATCGCGATTAGTTGTAGTGCTTTAGTCGCTTGGTCAGCATAACTGACTGCTGGGTCAGTTAGAGTAGCAGTTGTTCAGATGGAAAACGGAGTCGAAGACAAGAACAAGCAGCCGAAGCGCCGAATGCCGGCGGCGGACAGGCGCGAGAAAATCCTCGAGGCCGCTCGTTTGGCCTTTTCCGAAGCTGGCTACAGGGATGTCTCGCTGAAATCGATTGCCACCAGGGCCGGCGTTTCGAAGGCACTTCTCTACGAACACTTCGATTCGAAAGTCGCCCTATATGAGGCCATCCTCGAGGTTCATGGAGCCGAGCTGTTGGAGGCAATCGAGACCGCGGTGCACACCTCCGAGTCGGTAGAGGATCGGGTCAGGGCCGGGATCGAGGCCTTCCTCGCCTTTGCCGAAGACCGCCGCGGTTCGTGGCGGATCATCTTCGGCGTGGTTCCGGATCCCGCGGTGGTCAGGGCTCAGGAGGCATTGAGAGATCGCATCGTCGGTGCGATCGCCGCCATCGTCGAAGAGGAGGTACTGATGGTGCGACCGGACCAGCCCGAGCATCAGCAGTTTGCCGCGATGCAGGCCCAGCAGACGCTCGGAGCGATGCGCGCGCTCTCGGATTGGTGGGATCGCAACCCCGGGGTGCCGCGAGAGATGGTGCTGGACGCAGCGATGGACTTCGTCTGGCTCGGTGGCGAGCGGCTCAGTCGAGGCGAGCGCTGGTCCGAGTCGCTCTAGGCTCTGGGCGCCTCAGGCCCTGGCTGGCGGGGACCAGGGCTCATCGAGGCGCCGCTCGATCTCGGACACGACTTCGTCGGCCGGGATCCGGCTCTGTTTCAAAGTGTCACGATCGCGCAGGGTTACCGTTCCGTCTTCCATCGTCTGGCCGTCGATCGTGAGGCAGTACGGGGTCCCGATTTCATCCTGGCGCCGGTAGCGCTTGCCGATCGAGCCGCCCTCATCGAACTCGGCCGGGACGAGTTGGCGAAGCTGCTGATGGATCTCTCGAGCGCGCTCTGGCATGCCCTCCTTCGAGACCAACGGCAAGACCGCCACTTTGACCGGAGCGAGCCGAGGGTGGATTCGCAAAACAGTGCGCTCGCGGCCCTCTATCTCCTCGACGTCGTAGGCATCGACCAGGAACGCGAGGGTGGCCCGGTCGGCTCCGGCGGAGGGCTCGATCACATACGGCACGTAGCGCTCGCCACTTTGCTGGTCGAAGTATTCGAGCTTTTCTCCGGAGAACTCGGCGTGCTTGGTCAGGTCGTAGTCGCCGCGGTTGGCGACTCCCTCCAACTCAGACCAACCCATCGGGAAGAGATACTCGATATCCGAGGTTGCGCTCGAATAGTGGGAGAGCTCGTCGGAGCCGTGTTCGCGCAGCCTCAGGTTGTCGGAGCGAATGCCTAGATCGGTGTACCAAGACATCCGATCGTCCATCCAGCGCTTGTGCCACTCAGGTGCCTCGGCTGGCGGCACGAAGAACTCGATCTCCATCTGCTCGAACTCTCTGGTCCGGAATATGAAGTTTCCCGGGGTGATCTCGTTGCGGAAGGACTTGCCGATCTGAGCGATACCGAACGGCGGCTTCTTGCGGGCGAACTGGAGGACGTTCTTGAAGTTGACGAAGATTCCCTGAGCGGTTTCTGGTCGCAGATATACCTCGGCTCCGGATTCGGCCACCGGGCCCATGTGAGTCTTGAACATCAAGTTGAACTGCATCGGGTCCGACAGCTCTCCACCGCAGTTGGGGCAGACGATCTCTCCCTCGGCGTCCTCGGCGCCGAGCTGTTCCTCGCGCAAGTGGTCCTCGCGCCACCGCCTCTTGCAGTCGCCGAGACATTGCACCAGCGGGTCTGTGAATCCCTCCAGGTGACCCGAGGCCTCCCAGGTGCGGGGATGCATCAGGATCGCTGCGTCGAGGGCGACCATGTCGTCTCGCTCTTGCACCACCGAGCGCCACCACTCGGCCTTGACGTTGTTTTTCAGCAACACGCCGTAGTGTCCGTAGTCGTAAGTGGAGCCGAGCCCACCGTAGATCTCGGATGACTGGAATATGAAGCCGCGCCTCTTGCAGAGCGCGACGATCTCGTCCAGAGTCAGTTCCTTCGAGTCCGCCATATGACGAAGCAGCCTAGAGACAATCGCACCGAAGGAACCCGGCCGTTGAGGGCGATCGAGTCGATCGATCTCTCTGGAAGCCCGGTGGTGCTGGTCGAGGGTCTGGCTGGAATAGACGAGATCGATGATCTCGCCGGTTGTTTTGGTGATCAGGATCTGGGATTTCGCCGGCGCTGGGAGTGGGATGCAGGGCCGGACGGCAGGTCGCTGGAAACTGTGATCTTGCATCTGACCTTCGGAAGACGCGACAGGGCTTGGAACTTCAGCGTCTTGTTCGACGGGTCCGAGGATTGGGTGATGCCGGTGCTGGTAACGGTTGCGAGCGGTCAGCTCTTCTCGCTCGCCGATCCTGGCCGGCTCCCGAAGCCGAGCGAGACCGGCGACCGGTTGATCCTTCCCTTGATGCTCGACCTAGACCCTGATTTTCTGGCAGCGGTCGGCGTGGCATCCGGTGAGGGGCCGATGGAGATGTCGCTCGTCGTCCACACATTCGATCTGCAACAGGAGGCCGAGCAGGCCTGCAGCGAGGCGGCGACGCTGATCGGGCCCCTCGGGTTCCTCTGGAGGCTCGGGGACGGCAAGGAGTACGTGCTGGTCGCCGTTTGCTTTTCGCGCGAGCGAGCAGAAGCGGCTGACCGCGCCCTGATGGTGGGTGGCGGGATCCGCGTCACACCGGCTGGTCCGTTGCGCGCTGCAATCGAAGCGAGGCTGTGGCCGGGGGTGGAAGAGGCCGCAGCCGTTGCGGCAGGTGATCCGGTCTCCTCGGCGCGCGGCGCACTGCTTTTGACCGCAGAGGGTGATTTCGCACCGATGGTGCCGCTAGGTCCCGAGCCGGTCTGAGACAATCCGACGATGCCGATCTACGAATACCGCTGCAAGAAGGGCCACGAGTTCGAGGTGATCCAGCGGATGAGCGACGATCCCGTGACCGAGTGCGAGGAGTGCGGCGCGCCGGTCGAGCGGATCTTCAACCCCGTAGCCGTTCACTTCAAGGGTTCCGGTTTCTACACGACCGACTATGCCCGCTCATCCAAGGGCGGTCAGGGGTCCGGCAAGGATTCGGACTCAGGATCTTCCAAGTCCGAATCGAAGTCAGAGAAGAAGAAAGACTCGAAGAAGTCGGGCAAGGGAAGCACCTCCTCTGGCGGCGGCAAGGCCAAGACCAGCTAGGAGTCTCAGGAGTCGGTCGCCGCTACTCAGTAGCCGGGCGAACAGAGCGGCGTGTTGGGCGGAGGACCGCCCAGGAGTTTTTCGACCTTGGCCCGACACTCGGCCGAGGGGATGATCAGGCTGCCTCCCGGACCAGCGGCGGAGGGCTCGAGCACACTCGACTTGCTTTCTGCGAAGACCGATGCGACGGCCAGCTGGGCAAGCGCCGGTGCGCCCATGTCGCTGATGAAAGCCTGAGGTGCCGACCAGCCGATCCAGGGACCCTTGATGAAGTTGTAGGGGGCTCGCAGCGGCGAGGTGATCCGGTTCTTGATCCCGTTCAGGATCAGTTGCTGGCGCGCTGCCCGGTCGAGATCGTTCTCGGCAGGGTTGCAGAGGTTCTCTCTCACGCGTGCGAGCGAGAGCGCCTGCAGCGCGCGGAGCGTCTGCTCGCCCTTCGGCAGGTTTACGCCTTGGCCACCGTTCTCCTTGCCCCCACCGATCTGCCCGCAGACGCGGCTTGGCAGATCTACCTTGATCCCGCCGAGCGCATCGATGAACTTGATGAAGCCGTCGAAGTCGACGATCACCACATGCCCGATGTCGATGCCGAGGAATTGTTCGACGGTCTTGATCGAAAGCGCCGCGTTGCCTTTCGGCGAGGTCGTATTGCAGGCAAAGGCGGCGTTGATCTTCTGCTCGCCACATCCGGGTATGGAGGCGTAGCTGTCGCGGGGGATCGAGAGTTTCCGGAACGACCCCAAGCCGGCGTGGATCACCATGATCGTGTCGGAGCGCGGCGGCGCTCCGGTCAGGGCGCCGGGCTCGTTTGCACCGATCTTCTTGCCTCCTGCAACTGCTTGGGACCCGCGCGTGTCGCCACCCAGGATCAACACGTTGGTGCCGGCAAGGAGGAAGGGGTTGCGGCTGAGCTCGGCCTTTGCGCCGTCCGGGAGTTTGCCCTTCTGGATCTGGGCCGAAACGACGAAACAGACAGCACTGATCAAGATCCAGCCGAAGAAGGCGACCAGAGCCCAGCGCAGGTAACGCCGCCGCCCTCTGCCGCGCCTTTCAGCTCGCCGTTTGTCGGCGGTCCTTCCCCGCCGCTTGTCATTCGACTTCTTGCCCTTTTCGAGGCTGGCGACATCCCCGCCCTTGACCACATTCCTCAGACGCCTGCGCGACTTGTAGACCGAGTACTCGGGCTCTTTGCCGGCCTTCGACTTGGCTGCGGGCTTCTTCTTTCCGGCCTTGCCCGACTTCTTCGGGGCCTTCTGTTTGCGCTTGCTGCCGCCCCTTCCATAGACCGTGTACTCGGGTTCGGAGTCGGCTCGGCCACGGCGTTTGGACGGCGGTTCGGTATCAGGGGCCGGCATTGGCTATGAATAGTGGCGGATGCCCCTGACGCGCCTAGAGCACTCGAGTTGACTGCGCCTGTCGGCATAGGCGTGGATATAGGCGGGACCAAGATGCTGGTCGGTGCCGTCGACGACCGGCAGCAGGTTCTGCACCGCTCGCGAAGGCCTACCGGCAAGATCGATCTGGAACAGTTGATCGACGCAATCGTCGAGGAGGTAGAGGCCGCGCAGAAGGCTGCTCCGGAGGCTTGCGGTGTGGGGCTTGGAGTTCCATGCACGATCGATCGCGAGCAGGGCCTGGTCGTCACCTCGGTCAACCTCCCGATCGCCAGCGTGAAGCTGGGCGAGATGGTCGCCGAGCGGATTTCGCTTCCGGTCACGATGGACAACGATGCAAACTGCGCGATGCTCGCCGAGCATCGCTTTGGCGTAGCGAGCAATGCCCGCAACGCGGTGATGCTTACCCTCGGAACCGGAATCGGCGGTGGGATCGTGATCGACGACCAGATCTATCGCGGTGCGGTCGGTGCCGCTGCGGAGATCGGGCACCTCGTGGTCGAGGCCGACGGGCGTCGCTGTCACGGAGCCTGCAACGGTGCTGGATGCATCGAGGCGTATGCATCAGGGACCGCCTTGGGCGAAATCGGGGAGGAGGCAGCGGCTCGCGCACCGGATTCCGCGCTGGCCAAGGCGATTGCCGAAGGCAGCTATCAGGGGGCCGTAACCATTCAGGAGGCCGCAAGCGGTGGCGACGAAACAGCGCTTTCCGTATACGCCGATTCGGGGCGCTATCTCGGCGTGGCCTTCGCAAGCCTCGCCAACGTCTTCAACCCCGAGATGATCGTGATCGGGGGCGGTGCGGCAGCCGCAGGTGACCTGCTGCTGGATCCGGCGCGAGCAGAGTTGCAGCGCCGAGCTCTCAAGCCGATGAACGAGACCAAGGTGGTCGCCGCTGAACTCGGCCCCGATGCCGGGATGATCGGTGCGGCAGCACTTGCCAGCGAGGAATTTGCGGGATGATGAGGGTGTGCCCGGCAAGCTGACAGTCTGTCCCACGCCGATCGGAAACCTCGGGGATATAACCGAGCGCGTTCGAGCCGCGCTCTACGAGGCCGATGTAATCGCCTGCGAGGACACCCGCAGAGCAGGGCGGCTGCTGGAGTTGATCGATGTCGAAGGCCTGCGGCTGGTCTCTTATCACGAGGGAAACGAGGCGGAGCGGGCTCGCGAGCTTTCTCAATCGATGGAGCGGGGCGAGAACGTCGCGCTGATCTCCGATGCCGGTACTCCCGGGATCTCCGACCCGGGCTTCAAGTTGATTCACGAGTGCATCGAGCGCGAGCTCGAGGTCGAGGTGTTGCCCGGCCCGACCTCGATCACGGTTGCCTTGCTCGCCTCCGGCCTGCCAACACACCGTTGGCGGTTTCAGGGGTTCCTGCCTCGACGAACCGGCGAGCTGGAGCGGGTACTGCAGTCGGCCGATACGACCATCGCCTTCGAATCCCCCAAGCGTCTGTCCGAGTCGCTGGCCGCACTCGCGAGCCTTGCGCCGGATCGCCCGGCGGCCGTGTGTCGCGAGTTGACCAAGCTGCACGAAGAAGTAGCGCGCGGAACCCTCGGTGAGCTTTCGAGGCGCTTTCGCGATGAGGTCAGGGGCGAGATCGTGGTGGTCATCGGACCGTCTGCTGGTGGCGCCTCTCCCGATATCGGCTTTGCGGTCGACGCGCTGAGAGGTCTGGTTCGCTCCGGTGCCCGTCCACGCGCGGCAGCAGGCGTTGTCTCGGCGCTAACCGGCGTACCCGCGAACGAGCTCTACAAACAGTTGACCGGCCGGTCTCCGAGGGAGTAGCCAAATGAGCAGCGAGGGCAACTACTACGTCACCACGCCGATCTATTACGTCAACGGCGCTCCTCACTTGGGACACGCTTACTCGACCATCGCCGCCGATGTACTGGCTCGCCACATGAGACAGCGCGGCCGCGATGTCTTCTTCCTCACCGGCACCGACGAGCACGGCGAGCCGGTTGCGGCAGCGGCTGAGGCCGAGGGCATCACGCCGCAGGAGTTGGCCGATCGCAACGCACCGGCCTTCCGGCAGATGGTGGAGCGCATCGGCGCATCGAACGACTTCTTCATCCGCACCACCGATCCCGGCCATATCGAACGGGTCCAGGAGATCGTTCAGCGCGTTCACGACAACGGTTACGTATACGAGGGCTCTTACGAAGGCTGGTACTGCGAGCGTTGCGCTGATTTCAAGACCGAGGTCGAATTGGATGAAGGCGATACCTGTCCGATCCACAAGACCGAGTTGGTACGTGAGAAGGAGGAGAACTGGTTCTTCAAACTCTCCGCCTTTCAAGAGGATCTCGAGAAGCTCTACGCGGAGAACCCCGACTTCGTTGCACCTGACTTTCGCCGCAATGAAGCCCTCGCATTCATCAAGCAGGGCTTGCGGGATGTCTCGCTTTCTCGGCCGAAGCTGACCTGGGGCATCCCCGTCCCTTGGGATACCGAGCAGGTGATGTATGTCTGGTTCGACGCGTTGCTCAACTACGTAACCGCGCTTGGCTACGCGAGGGAGGGGGAGGATCTGACCGAGAAGTTCTGGCCCGCCCAGATGCATGTGCTGGCCAAAGACATCCTCAAGTTCCACGCTGTCTACTGGCCTGCCTTCTTGATGGCAGCGGGACTCGATCTTCCCGATCGGATGTACATCCACGGGTATCTGCTGCTCGAGGGCCACAAGATGTCGAAGTCTCTCGGCAACACTCTCGACCCCGACGAGGTGATGGATCGATTCGGAGCTGATGCGCTGCGCTATTACCTGATGCGCGAGGTTTCCTTTGGCCAGGATGGCCAAGTTTCACCGGAGGGATTCGAGACGCGCTACGAAACCGAACTGGCCAACGACTACGGAAACCTCGCAAGTCGAACCCTTGCGATGGTCGACCGCTACCGCGAAGGCGTGGTACCGGCGGCAGATGCAGACCCGGATCTGGCGGCGGCATTCGATGGAGTGGTCGACCGGTTGAGCGTGTTGTTCGACTCAGCCGAGATCAGCAAGGCTCTCGACGAGATCTGGGAGCTGGTCAGACGCCTGAACAGGTTCGTCGAGGAAACCAAGCCGTGGGAGCTGGCAAAAGATGAGGCCTCCGCGGACGCTCTCGACACTTCGCTCTATTCGCTTGCAGAGGGGTTGAGGGTGGTCACCTTGCTGCTTCACCCCTTCATGCCGACCACTACGGCCCGTTTGCTCGATCAGTTGGCGGAGCCTTCGAGAGGCTTGGCCGAGTTCGGCTCTCGCCCCGGAGGCGTGTCTGTCAGCTCGGGTGATCCGCTCTTTCCGAAGCTCGACTAGACCGGTTGGAACTCGGCTGTTAGGCTCGTCGCGAAAGTGTTCAGGGGGGCAGGAGTGAGATCCGTTCGAAGGCATCTGCTGCAGACGCTCTGCGCTGGCGCAGCGATCACTTCCTGCCTCCTCCTCTTTGCGCCACAGGGGCTGTCTCAACCCCAGAGCCGCGGGGCATTCAACTCGACCGGCAAGCTCGCGCGACCGTCAGGTGGCCTTTCCGACACAGAGGGGCTGCTGGTTATCTACGAACCGGTGGGCATGAAGCTCCTGCCGACCCGGAATATCGGCCCGCGTGTCTACTGCTCGGCAGATTGCTCGGTGGGGGCGACGATCAAGCTCGACCTCCCGGGCAAGCGTGACCCCAAGCCGGCAGTCTTTACCTCCAGCCTGTCCGCGAGCCACATCTACACGGCGACTATTTCGCTGCTGGCAGCCGATCGAGTAAGGCTGCTCAAATCTCTTTCCGCCTCGAAGCTGGTCGTGGCGATGACCGCAATCGATCAATCACAGCGCACCGACACCGACAAGCGCGTTTTCAAGTTCAGGCTGGCGGGTTAGTCGCCTCAAAGCATCTGACGCGCTCCTAGACTGCGGGCGTGGTAGATACGCACGCCCATCTCGTTCTCTGCGAACCCCAATCAGCCGGTGAGACGGCTGCTGCTGCCAATGCGGCTGGGGTGGAGAAGATCCTCAGCGTCGGGCTGGATGAGCCGACCAATCTCGAGACCGTCGCGATTGCGAAGGAGATCCCTGGCGTCTGGGCCAGCGTCGGCCGGCATCCCAATCAGGCGGCGGGCTTCACTCAGGCTGCCGCGGCCGAGTTGCGGGAACTCTGCCAAGAGGATCGTGTGATCGCGGTAGGGGAGACCGGGCTGGATCTCTATCGCGAGGGGGCGCCGATCGCGGATCAGCGCGAAGCGTTCTCTGCCCAGATCGCCATTGCCTCTGAGTACTCCCTGCCAGTGGTGGTGCATCTCCGTGATCGCGAAGGTTCGGAGGAAGTCACCAGTGAGGCATTCGAGACCCTCGAACGCGAAGCGTCAGGCATTGGTGTGGTCATCCACTGCTTTTCGGCAGGGGTCGAGTGGGCGCGTAGGGCAGGGGCAAACGGCTGGTACTGCTCGTTTGCAGGCAACCTCACCTATCCCTCCGCCGGTGATCTGCGCGAAGCGGCCAAGGCGGTGCCAGATGAACTCCTGTTGGTCGAGACCGATTCCCCCTACCTGTCGCCTCAGCCGATGCGCGGCAAACCCAATCGACCGGCAAATGTCGTCGAGACGGCGAGGGTCCTCGCCGTCGAGCGGGGCGTCACCTATGAAGAGATCGAACAGCAGACGGACCGGAACGCTTCGGAGCTGTTCGGTTGGTAGCTGGAGGGCCCTTCGAGTCGCCGGACGCTGGCGATGGCGGTTCAGCTGGTCGCCGCGGCCCGCTGCCGGGCCGCAGGCAGCGCCGGCTGGGACAGAACTTTCTCGCCGACACCAACCTGCTCGACGCGATCGTCGCCGATGCCGAGATTTCACCCGACGACGTCGTGCTCGAGGTGGGTGGGGGAGCCGGGGTTCTCACGGAGCGGCTTGCAGACGCCGCGAGATTCGTTCATCTGATCGAGTTGGACCGCGGCCTGGCCATTCAGCTCGAGCCGCTCGCAGACAGGCTGGGGAACGTCGGGATCATTTGGGAGGACGCGCTCAAAGCCGATCTTTCGCTGCTCGATCCGCCGCCGACGAAGATGGTGGC
>JBEIRY010000018.1:0-28759 GCA_040375675.1 Thermoleophilales bacterium
CTGCCACCGCCAACGTTCTGTACCGCGTTGACCGAGGTGAGGGAGGTCATCCCGTCGGTCACGAGCGCGAGGTATGCGCAGCGGTCCCAGCCCGTTCCGTCGAGGATGCCGACCGTGCTGGGGTCTCCGTCGACCGTGTCGTCGTCGGAGTTGAAGTCTCCGACTGCCAGAACCGGCAGCGCCGTCTGGGAGATCACGCGGTCGTAGAGTTCCTGAGCCTGCAGACACTTGGCCGCCTCGGGGTTTCCGAACGCCTCGAGGTGGGTGTTGACGAAGCGGAAGGGCTTGGAGCCACGCACTGATGCGGTCAGCGCAGTCCAGCCACGGGTGACGGGCACTGGCACTCCTGCGACATCGGGAGTGAATAGGTTCGCAGCAACGTCGCCGCCGTCGGCGGCATCACCATCTCCGTTTCGGTCGCCGAAGGTGCCGCTGGCCTTCTGCGAGGCCTTCACACCTGCTTTGACCAGGATCACGTCGCGCATGGTGAGGCGGCCGGTCAGATCGGCTCCCGGGAAACCGCTGCAGCCGTTGTTCGATCCACCGGCGTAGCTGAAGTTGGTGCAGGTACCGGTGTCGTCATCTACATCGGTAGGGGTCTCGAAGTCGAACTCGTTCTTGATCACTGCAGCCGAGTAACGCTGGGACTTCGGCTTACCCTTGTTCAAGGCCCCGAGAAGCAGAGCGAGGAAGTCGTACCTCACCGTGCTCGCAATCGGGGTGTTGAGTCCGGGGATGTAGACGACCGGGGGCGTCTTGGTCCTCCACAAAGCGACCTCTTGCAGACCGACGAGATCCGGGTTGTTCGCCCTGATCTCTTTGGCGAGCTGCTTTGCGCGGTCACGGAAATCGGTGGCATCGACGCTGCGGAGGATCTCTCCCGCCCCCGAGGTCAACTCGGCGAAGCTCATAGCGTTGAGGCCAGGTCCGAGGTCGGCGCCCAGATAGACGTTGCGGGACATCACCCTGACATCCTTGCCTGCAGCAGCGTTGGCGTTCTCAGCGGCGATACCGAAAAGAAGTGCCGCGGCGCCGGTGATCGCGACTACCGCAGCAATCACCCGGCGATCGAGTCGATTTGGATTTGTGACCTGTTCGAGTTTCATGAAATTCGTCCCCTCCTCGTTTTTTCCGGACGCACCAGCCACGAACCGTGCCTCCCATGTCTCCCTTTGTAACACGTGGAATTTACATCGGTAGCGGTTCGGGCGCAAAACCCGATGCGAGCGGAGTGTGATCTGGAGGATCCGACGACTCAGCGGCCGCCGGCGACCTTGGCGACGAACCAGGAGACCTCATCAGCCTGTTGGCCGGAGAGGATGCCGGCGGGCATGCGACCGCCGACCCCGTTGTTGACCGCGCTGATTACGCGGGGATAGATCGTCTTCGGGTCTGGATCGGTGGGTCCGGGAGGTGCGAGCAGCTCATCGAGATTGGGCGCAACCACACCGTCGGTCCCCGCCTTGTAGAGCGTGTGGCAGGCACCGCAGTTGGTGACGAAGAGAGCCTTGCCGGTCTCGAGGTCAGATGGCACCGATTCAGGTGCCGAGGACTCGCTGCCGTCCTTGGTCAGCGCCCAAGCGGGAACGATCACCGCGAGGAACACCGCAACGATTCCGAATATCACGAAGGTCTTGCGCTTCATCTGAGGGCTGAGTATATGAGGGCGCCCCGCGGTGAGGTCAGCCGCCTGCCCTTTCCTTGCGTATTTCCTCTTTCCACCACGGGCACATCCTGCTGAGTCCGCACTGACCGCACTTGGGTTTGGGCCGGCAGATCGCTCTTCCGTGGCGGATCAGGTTGATGTGGAACTCGTACGCGTCCTCGGGTGGGGTGATCGCGAGCATCTCGTCGTGGGCCTCTTCGAGCGATGCATTTGGCCGGAACAGCCCCAGCCGTCCACCGACCCGGTGCACATGTGTGTCGACCGGCATCTCAGGCAGATCCCAGGTGAAGATCATCACGCAGGCGGCTGTCTTGCGGCCCACACCGGGGAGGTCACAGAGCCATGCGATCGCCTCGTCGCGAGGTGCGTCTTTCAGCCACTCCAGATCGGGTGGGTCTCCGACCCTTCGAAGCACCTCTTGGATCCTCGGGGCTTTCGTCTTCGCCAAGCCCCCGGGCTTGAGTGCGGCTTCGACTCGACGGGTCGGCGCGTCTCTGACCGCCTCCCAACCGTCGAACCTCTCCGTCAGCCGATCGAAGGCAACATCGCGATTACGGTCGTTCGTGTTCTGGGAGAGGATCGTCCTGACCAGTTCGGCGATCGGATCGCCATGGGGTTCGTTGACCGGTCGTCCGTAGATCTCGCGCAGCCGGTCGCGTAGCGCACGGACCCTCTTCGCCGAAGGACGACGCCAGTCGGCCGCCTTCTTCGAGATCCGCGGCTTGCCCGCCTTGCCCACTTTTCGGCGAGGCGTCTTGTGATCGACCTTGAGATCTCTTGGCAGAGCCACCGCGGGCGAGGATATTCTCGTTGACGGGTTGGCGCGCTCAGCACGAGATTCAGGAGTCGAGACCGGCACTGTCGATGTGGCCGGCATCAGCACCTTCCAGCGCTATCGCGGTGGAGAGGGAGTTCCAACCCTCTTCGTTCACGGCAACCCGACCAACTCCGCCGACTGGCAGGAGTTCCTCGAGCAAATGTCTACCCCTGCGCTCGCTCCAGACCTGCCCAGCTTCGGCGGCTCTGAGCGCCCCGACCCCGGGAGCTTCGACAGCTCGATGTATCGCTACGCGGACTTCCTCGACGAGTATCTCGAGGTCAATGACGTCGATCGCTATCGACTGATGGTTCATGACTGGGGCGCGGTGGGGCTGTTGTCTGCGATGCGTCACCCCGAGCGGGTCGAACGGTTGGTGATCTGCTCAGCCGTGCCATTTCTTCCGGACTACCGGTGGCACCGTCTGGCGCGAATCTGGCGAACTCGCGGATTGGGGGAGGCGTTCGTGGCACTTTGGAGCCCGAAGTTGCTTGGCCCGGCACTTCGTGAGGCCAGAGGGGATTGGAGCAAGCCCGATCCCCAGTTCGTGCAGATGATCAAAGACGGCATGGATCGCGGAACGCTCGATGCTGTACTCCGCCTCTACCGCTCAGCTCCTGAGGATGAACTCGCTCGTGCTGGCCAGAGGCTCGGCACACTCACCTGCCCGACCTTGGTCGTCTGGCCGGAAAAGGATCGCTACATCGGCCCCGAGTTCGGCCCGGCGTATGCCGATGCATTGCCGAACTCGCAACTGCTGGAAGTGCCCGGTGCCGGCCACTGGCCCTGGCGCGAGCGGCCCGAGCTGGTGGATCGGATCGTCGGGTTCCTCGAGTTCTCCTGATCCGGACTGATTCCCCTGCCGCAATCCTGCTGGCGTTCGGGAGGGTTTGCTCGCCTGAACGTGCGTAGCGAATACAATCACTCGTTCAGTGAGGAGAAAGCTTGCGAACAATCGGACAGTGAGGCGCTTCGTAGAAGCGGCTCCACGCCTGCCCAACGGCTGGGTCGACGCCGGCCGCCAGGTGGCTTTGTTCATATTTGCCGAGCTCTGTTACGAGACGGTCCGCGGAGTTGCAGAGGGTAAGCGGGTCGAGGCGTTCGCCAACGCCGCTTCGATCATCAATTTCGAACGGGCCACCGGGACCTTCTTCGAGCCTTCTTTGCAGTCGGCTCTGATCGACCAGCGCTGGATAATCGACGCTGCCAACTTCATGTACGTCAACAGCCACTTCGTGATCACCACCGCATTTCTGATCTGGCTCTACTTCTACAAGAACCCCAGCTTCTACTTCGTCCGCAACATGTTCATGGTCGCGATGGCCCTGGCTCTCGTCGGCTACGTGCTCGTACCGACCGCTCCGCCGCGGCTCGTACCGCACGCCGGTTTCGTCGACACGATCGCCACTTATGCCCAGGTCAAGCACGATTCAGCGATGGTGAGCCTATTCATCAACCCCTTCGCCGCAGTGCCTTCGATGCACGTCTGCTTTTCGCTTCTGGTCGGGATTCCAGCCGCGATGCTCGTTTCAAAGCCGGTCTTCAAGTTCCTCTGGCTCTGCTACCCGGCAATGGTCTTCTTCGTTGTGCTGGTGACCGCCAATCACTTCTGGGTCGATGCAGCGGCCGGCGCCACCGTCGCCGCAGCGTCGGCGATGACCGCGAACCTGGTCCTCGCCCGCGCCCGCCCTGGCGCTTGGGCCTGGCGGACCGCTACCGCTTGAACCAACGCCGCGAACGCTGGGCTGCCTCGGCCCGGCGACTCTGGGAGCCTGGACTCGTCTCCGGGGTGCTCGCTCTCGTCTATCTGCTGACCGATCCCTCGAGCGCCGATCTCGCAGCGCAGACCTTCAGGGTCGGGTTGTTCGAACATCAAGGACTCGCTGCCTGGGACAACCTCTGGTTCGGTGGGCATCACCTGCCTGGTTATGGATTCATCCTGCCGCTGCTCGGTTCGCTCGTCTCCCCTCGGCTGGTTGCTTCGGTTGCTGTCGTCATCTCGGCCCTTCTCTTTGCCGAGATCGTCTATGCCCGTTGGGGTGAGCGTGCGCGGATAGGTGTGGTCTGGTTTGCCGCCAGTGCCTCGATCAGTCTCTTCACCGGCAGGCTGACTTTCGCAATCGGTGTGGCTCTTGCTCTGGGTGCGGTGTTCGCCCTCCAGCGTGGACGCCGCGGTGTGGCAATTGGGCTGGCCTTGCTCTGTCCTCTCGGCAGCCCAGTGGCTGCGCTCTTTCTGGCCTGCGCAGGTCTCACCTATGCGGCCTGGGGCAAGCGGCGAGAAGGGTTGGAGATAGCGCTTGCCTCCGCCGGTATGGTCGCGCTGGTTTCTCTGGTGTTCCCGGAGGGCGGCTCGGAGCCGTTCGTGCTTTCGAGTTTTCTCCCCGCATTCGTGATGGCGATCGTCGCGTTCGTATGTATCCCGAAACAAGAGAGACTCCTCCGCTTTGGCGTGATTGCCTACGGCCTCCTCCTGCTGTTCGCCTTCACGATCGACTCACCGATGGGTGGAAACGCAACCCGTCTAGGTGCGCTCTTTCTCGGTCCCTTGTTTGCCTGTGCGCTCTGGCAGCGGCAGCGGATGATCCTCTTTCTCCTGGCTCCGCTTGCCGTTTATTGGCAGGTTGCCCCGGTAGTCAGAGACCTCGAGACGGTTCAGGCGCAGCCTTCGGTGCACGCGAGCTATTACGCGCCGGTGGTTGATTACCTTCGGGGCGTCACGACCAAGCGCGAGTATCGGGTCGAGGTTCTTCCTGAAGCCCATCACTGGGAGTCGGCCTACATGCCCAGGGGCATCTACATCGCTCGCGGGTGGCAGCGTCAGCTCGACCGCAAGCTGAACCCTCTCTTCTATGAATCCGAGCTCGGGCCGGGGCAGTACCGCAAGTGGCTCGACTCCCTCGCGGTTGGTTATGTCGCGGTGCCCGATGCGCCGCTCGATTACGCCGGAGTCCCTGAGGCGAACCTGATTGCCAGCCATCCGGGGTACCTGAAGCCAGTGATGCGCAACGCCAACTGGACCGTCTACGCGGTGGAGAACCCGACTCCTCTTGCCAGCGGTGCAGCGGAATTGGTCAAGATCAAACCTCAAGGCTTCATCCTCCGCGGTCTCCGTCGTGGCAAGGCCACGGTGCGGGTGCGCTGGACCAGGTATTGGACGGTCGAGCGAGGCCAAGCCTGTCTGGTCCCCACGCAGGATGGATTCACCAGGGTCAGGGTGCTGAAGCCCGGTCCGATCGAGGTGCACGCCGGATTCACCCCATGGCGGGTCCTCGGCGGTGGGCGGATCTGTTCCCACCGTGATCTGTCATCTGATGGCTGAGACCGCTGTTCAACCTCCCTCGGGCGCTGATCACCCTCGCCTGATCGACCGGATACTTCCTCGGGGACCACTCGATCTAATCCTTCAGTTCCTGATCATCGCTGCCGCCTATTACGCCTGGCGATACGCGCGCGGTGCGGTGGTGGGACCTGAGTGGCTTGCTTTCGACAATGCCCGAGACCTGCTCGATATAGAACGTTCGCTCGGACTTTTCTTCGAGCCAGATCTGCAGAAGTGGGGGCTCGATCAAGGGTGGGTAGGTGACGCGACCGCATGGGGCTACGCCAACCTCCACTTCAAGGGGTCCTGTCTGATGCTTGCCCTGATCTACTTCCTTCGCCCCGGCAGCTACCCGTTCGTCAGGAATATGGTCATCGCCGCGATGGTGATCTCGGTGATCGCCTATCTGGCCTACCCGACTGCCCCGCCGCGTTTCTTCCCGAATCTCGGCTTTGATCTCTCCCAGGATGTGACCGGTAACCGTCCGCTGATGAGCGACCCGGGCAACCCTCTGTTCAATCCTTTCGCTGCGGTTCCATCGATGCATGTGGGTCTTTCGCTGATCCTCGGCTGGTCACTCGCCTTCCTTCTGCGCAACCCGTTCGCGAAGGTTTTCTTCTTCCTCTATCCGCTGCTCATGACTTACATCGTCTGCGCCACCGGTAACCACTGGTGGCTCGACGCGGTCTTTGGTGCGCTGACAGCTCTGCTCGCCTTCGCGGTGGCCTCTGCATTTGGTTGGGCCAATCCACGCTGGGCATTCAGGGTCGAGAAGCGCTTGACCTCCGACCATGCTGAAACCATCGCCGCTTAGATGGCAACCGGTAAGACATCAAAGAAACGCACAACTGCGGGAGATCGCTCGATCGCAGTGCGCGATCGGCTGATCGAATCGCGACTAACACCGAATGCGATCTCGATGGTTGGCTTGGTCCTCAATCTCGTTGCGGCGGTACTGGTCTGGCAGGAGTACTTCCTGCTGGGCGGTGTTGCCTTCATCGTCGGCTCTGTCATGGACACCCTGGACGGTCGCTACGCAAGGGCTTCTGGCAAGGGGACTCTCTTCGGGGCCTTTCTCGACTCGACTCTCGACCGGATCGAAGAAGGAGTCGTGTTGACGGCTGTCGCTGCTTACTTCGCAAGCCAAGGCGACACCTTCCCTGCGGCGATGTGCGTTGTGGTCGTTCTCGGATCGCTGATGGTCAGCTATACGAGAGCGCGTGCGGAGGCTCTGGGAGTCGAGTGCACCGTAGGCTGGGCCACCAGACCGGTCCGGGTTACGATCTTGTCGATCGGACTCGTTTTTGCCGAAGGAGCAGGGATTTTCGACATCGAACTGCTCGCCCCGGCTATCTACGCAATGGCACTTCTGACCACGATTACGGTGTTTCAGCGGGTCTGGCACGTGCGTCAGGCTCTACGGGAGGGCGAGTCCCGGTAGCCTGTTCAAACCCTGCTGCGCTGCTAGGAGGGTTTATCTCCCGCAAGCGCACTTTCACCCAACATTCCCATCCATAGGAGGATGTAGCAACCAATGAGCGGTTCAAACGGCAAGGCAAGCGGCACTTCACGCAACGGCTCCCCCGACGGCAAGGTCCGGGTAGCGATCGTTGGCGTAGGTAACTGCGCGAGCTCCTTCGTACAGGGAGTCGAGTACTACAAGAACGCGGACCCCTCCGAGCAGGTTCCGGGTCTGATGCACGTCGATCTCGGTGGCTACCACGTGAAGGACATCGAGTTCACGGCCGCCTTCGATATCGACGCCGACAAGGTAGGCAAGGACCTCTCCAAAGCAATCTTCGCCGGCCAGAACAACACGATGAAGTTCTCCGATGTCCCGAACCTCGGAGTCAAGGTCCATCGCGGCATGACTCACGACGGCCTCGGCAAGTACCTGAAGGAGAAGATCACCAAGGCCCCTGGCGAGACAGCAGACATCGTCAAGATCCTCAAGGACACCAGGACCGATGTGCTGGTCTGTTATTTGCCGGTCGGCTCCGAGGAGGCGACCAAGTGGTACGTCGAGCAGGCTCTGACCGCGGGTGTTGGTTTCGTCAACTGCCTGCCGGTCTTCATCGCGCGCGAGGACTACTGGGACAAGCGCTTCAAGGAGGCAGGTCTGCCGATCATCGGTGACGACATCAAGAGTCAAGTTGGCGCAACGATCCTGCATCGCCAGCTCGCCCGTCTCTTTGCCGACCGCGGTGTTCGTCTCGAGCGCACCAGCCAGTTGAACGTCGGCGGAAACATGGACTTCTACAACATGCTCGAGCGTGAGCGGCTGGAGTCGAAGAAGATCTCCAAGACCAACGCTGTGACCTCGATCATGGATCACGAGCTGCCCGCCGACGACGTCTACATCGGCCCCTCCGACTACGTGCCCTGGTTGACCGACCGCAAGTGGGCTCACATCAGGGCGGAGGGTCGTGCCTTCGGTGATGTGCCGCTCAACATCGAGCTCAAGCTCGAGGTTTGGGACTCTCCGAACTCCGCCGGCATCGTGATCGACGCAGTCAGACTGGTGAAGTTGGCTCTGGACAACGGAATCGCAGGTCAGCTGGATGGACCATCCAGTTACCTGATGAAGTCTCCGCACAACCAGCGCCCTGATCCAGATGCGCGTCAGATGACCGAGGACTTCATCGCTGAAAACCCCGCTGCGCGGGGTGCTGCCAAGGGCAAGGTGGCCAAGGCCAAGAAGAAGCCAGCCGCCAAGTCCAAGGCGAAGCCCAAGAAGAAGGGCAGCTCGAAGAAGGCCTGACCCTCTCTCAGAGGGTCGCCTTTGAGCCTCTCCGCCACTCGACTGGCGGGGGATATCCTTCTCACCGTGCCACGCGACGAAGGTCTTTCCATCATCCAGGTCTGCCCGAGGCCTTGGGAGGAGTCGCACGAGATAACCGAGTTCATCTCCCGTACCTCCGACGAGTTGGCCTCGAGAGGACACCGGGTCGCAATCGCTGCGCCTACCTATTCACGCGCTGCGGTCAAGGAGGCTCGTAGATCGATCGACCGCGCGGTAGATGCTTCGGATCTCTTTGCCAGCGGACGTGCGCGGCTGATCGCCATCGGCCAAACGCTCCCGTTGCCAACGGGAGCTCGCCGCAAGCCACCGCCACTCCCGCTCGACCTGCGGCGCACCCTGGAACAGATTCTCAACCTCGACGGCATCGACATCGTCCATGTCCACGATCCCTTCGCCCCAAGCGCTGGTTCGATTGCCCTTCGCAACAGCCGTTCGCTGAACGTTGCCACCTTTCATGAACCTGCCGAGCGCGCCGTCGCAACGCAGGTCACCCGCCCGCTGGTCGAATTGCTCTTTGGCCGGGCGGACTCTCGTATGGCGTCGTACCGCGCCACCGCGCGTCTGCTCGAACGAAGCTTTCCCGGTGAGTATCTGCAGGTCGGACCAGGAGTGGAGAAGGCAGATCCCTTCCCGCCGCGGAAATCAGGAGCCAAGGCTCCGATTCGGATCGTCTACTGCGCAACAGAGGAAAGGGGAGCGCTCCGGTTGGTAGCCAGCGCTCTGCGCCGGATTTTGCCGCTCGAGGGTTGGGAGTTGGTCGTCTGGGCACCGCCAGAGCTGGATGTGGCCTCGAGGCTTGGTGCGCGCCTTCGAACACGGCTGACCGTGGTCGGACCAGACGAGGCCACGCCTGATCAGGTTCTCGCCGGTGCCGAGATCGCATGTTTCGGCTCTTCAGGCGTATTGCCTGCCGCAGGCAGGCTGACCTCGGCAGTGGGCAGCGGTGCTGCGGTGGTGGCATCGGCGCTCGAGCTCTATGAGGAGGTTCTGGTCGAGGGAGACCTCGGGCTTCTCTTCCCGGTGGGAGATGCGCAGACCTTCGCTGATCAACTCGAGCGCTTGGTTGGGAACTCGAAATTGCGAAAGGGATTTGCTTCAGCCGGGCGTAAGGCGCTTGGAGGCCGTACCTGGTCCAAGGTGGCAGACCAGATCGACGGCGAGTACACCCGCATCGCCTCGCGACGGCATGACCCCGCTGGTAAACCAGATGTAAGGCGTCGGCTTAGATCGCGGCCTTTCATCCATTGCGATCTCCACATGCATACAGATCACTCGCCCGACTGCGCTACCCCGGCCGAGACACTGCTCGAGACGGCCAAAGAGAGGGGGCTCGGTGCGATAGCGATCACCGATCACAACGTGATCTCCGGTGCGTATGAGGCGCGAGAGATCGCCGAGCGGATCGGTGGGATCAAGGTCATTCTGGCCGAGGAGGTGAAGACCGCAAGCGAGGGAGAGGTGATCGGACTCTTCATCGAGGAGAAGATCGAGCGGGGTATGTCACTCGCCGAGACGATCGCCGAGATCCGTCGTCAGGGTGGGCTGGTCTATGTGCCACATCCCTTCGACCGTCTGCACGCGGTACCCGATTACGAGCACCTGACCAAGGTCGTGGACGAGATCGACATTCTCGAGATCTTCAACCCGCGAGTCGCACTGAACTCATTCAACGAGGAGGCGGTCAGGTTCGCCGAGAAGTACCGAATCATCCCCGGGGCTGGATCCGACAGCCATGTCGCGCAAGGGCTCGGCAGCGTGATGATCCGATTGCGTGACTTCAACGGACCCGAGGAGTTCCTCGAGTCGATGCGCGAGGCCGAGATCGTGCGCAAACACAAGAACATGGCCTACGTCCAGACCCTGAAATTCCTCCAGACCAGCGGCGGCAGGGGAGGCAAATCGCTCGATCTTCGTGCCGATACGGACAAGTCCGCACGACGTCGGCGCAAGTCCGCTGCCAAAGCGGGAAAGAACTGATTCACGCGTAGGAATTCGGCGTGGGCACGGAGAAAGAAACAGCACCCGTGCAAACGACCGAAGACGAGATAAAGGAGAAGTACCTCGAGCGCGCGATTCGCGAGCTCAACGAGTTGGGAAACGACCTCTCGTCTTGCGCTGATTGTCCGCGCGGCGACGTGATGCCCGTCCAGGGATCCGGCCATCCACAGGCCGACATCATGATGCTGAAGCATTCTGCGACGTCCTCCGAGATCGAAGAGGGAGTGGCGTTCTTCGGTCGCTCAGGCCACGCTCTGATGAAGAGCTTCGAGCGGCTTGCGATAGATCCGATCGTCGTCTTCGGGACCCTTTGCTGCAAGTGCCCCTTGACCGAGCCCGGCTACGCGTCCTCCGAGTGCATCTCCCGGGTGGCCGAGGAGATCGCGATAGTCAATCCGCGGATGATCGTGGTGATGGGAATCGATGCCCTGCAGTCGCTGAACGACCTCGAGTTGCCACTTTCAGAGCCAGTCGCCGAGATCGAGGGCGAGGTTCAACGCCTCACGCCCACCATGGACGTGCTCTACGTCCCAGATATCGATCTTTCGCTCGACGAGGAAGAGTCGAAGCAGCGCTTCTGGAACTCGTTCCGCGTGCTCGGTGACTGGTACGCCGAGCTACCGCCCTACTAGCCAGCGGTTCGGGAAGAGTCAGGCAGGCGGTGCCGCTGCCTCGGCGACGGCGCTCATTGCATCCAACTTCGCGCTGGCAAGCCCTCGCACTACGACCAGGTCCAGCGCTTCGAAGGCATCCAGCCCTTCCTGAGCAGCATGCGCATCTGCTGCGGCAACACCGACTGTCCCTTCGGGCTCGCCGAGGCGATCGAAGTGGTTGCGGTATCCGTCGTGCAGATCCCGGTAGAAGGACTCCTCCTTCGAAAGTCGCGCGGCTGCATCTTCGCCCACGGCGGTCCTGACATATCCCATCACCCTCGGGGTGTCGCGTCCCGCGGCCTTGGCGCCTGCCTCCACACGTTCGCGAGCTTGCGCGGCAAACCCCGGTGTCATCCAGTTGAAAAAGACACCATCCCATTCGGCTCCTGCGAACTCACACATCTTCGGTCCCATCGCTGCCAATACCAGCTTCACTCCTGGAATCGCCTGACGCAGATTCGGCAAAGCCTCCCGCATCGCGGTCAGCGGCTTCTTGGAAAACCCCGCCCCGACTCCGAGCCACAATCGCTCCCGGTCGAGCCCGAGCCGTTCGATGTCACCGGATATCTCTGCGGGGTCCTGTCGATCGATTGCGATCACACCCACACCGAGGTCGATCTTCTCGGCTCCTTCAGCGAATACAGCCAGGGTCTCGAGCCCCTTCGCACCAGGGTGGTCGTTGGAGAACATCGCTGCGTAGCCGAGTTCTTCACACCGTGCGGCAAGTGGTGCCGCTACCTCAGGATCGAGGCCGGCAGCCACTCCGAATGCGCGTGTCTGGCTCACTTTTCGAGCACCGCCACGCACTCGATGTGCGGAGTCTGGGGGAACATGTCGACCGGCTTCACCTGACGCAGCCTATAGCCGGCTTCAGAAAGCTGCACGGCGTTGGGGGCAAGAGTCGTCGGGTTGCAGGAGACATAGACGATTCGCGGGGCGTCACACTCGATCAGCCTGCGTACCACCTTCTTCGAAAGTCCTGCTCGCGGTGGGTCGACCACGACCACATCGGGCTTGCCTGCTGCCTCCAGCAATGGACGGATCGCGGTCCGCGCGTCGCCGGCCATGAAGTTCGCGTTGGTGATTCCGTTTCTCCTTGCGTTCTCTTCGGCATCGGCGATTGCCTCAGCGACTATCTCCACACCCCAGATCTCGCCTGCCTTCTCGGCCATGGTCAGACCCAGAGTCCCAATTCCGCAGAAGAGGTCGAACACCTTTTCACCTCCAGAGAGGCCTGCAAACTCGCCAGCCAGGCCGTAGAGGATCTCTGCCATCTCGGTATTGGTCTGGAAGAAGGCCCTGTGCCCGATCATCACCTCGAGACCACAGATCTCCTCCAGCAGATGCTCTGCACCGAGGACTCCAGTCGGTCCGTCGGTGTTGCCTGATTCGCCCTCGATCATCGTGTGAAGATCCACAGGTGGGCGAGGGATCTCGGCGACCGAGGTAACCAGCCTGCTTTGGAGTTGTCCTGTCCTTCTGCCCTCTCTGATCACCAGGTTGCGCAGCGTGCCGAGCCGGTCGCGCAGGTCGTATGCCTCGAGGCCAGCCTCTTCGGCCCAGGATCTGATCTCGTTGCGCTTCTGGTTGTTTGCTTCAGATGCGAGCAGGCAGTCGTTGGCATCGATGATTTCGTCCCAGCGACCACGCGCGTGGAATCCCAACACCAGATCTCCGTCGCGCTCACCGAAGCTGTATTCGAGCTTGTTGCGGTAGCGCCACTGCTCGACGGCAGGTTCGATCTCGAGCAGCTCGTAACCGGCCAAGGCGCCCCCTCCGATTCGGTCGAGCGAATCGGTTACCTGATCCTGTTTGGCCTTCAGTTGGAGCTCGTAGGGGAGCCCCTGCCATGGGGCACCCGGGCAGGGGTCGTCTCCGTGGTCGCATCTGTCGGGGATTCGATCCTCGCTGGGTCGGACTATCTCCACCGCGCTGGCCTCGGCATAGCCGCGCTTGGCTTTGCCGATCTCCGCCACCACTCGATCGCCGGGTAGCGCCCCGGAGACGAAGATCACATAGCCGTCGAGTCGTGCGATGCCATTGCCGCCGAAGGCGAGTTTTTCTATCTCGAGTTCGAATCGGTCTCGAGGCTTCGGGCGTTCAGAACGACCCTTCTGTTGGCCTCGTTCACGCGCAGGGGTTGCGTTGCCTGACTCCATTGACGACATCGTGGCAGGCGTGGGGCGGTGGGGTGGGAGCGGATCGCCCACATGAAACGGTCAACTCGCCCTAGCCTTTCCTCGATCCCGAGGAAAAGGAGCAAGACCAAGTGGAAGCAAGCAATGATCAAAACGAAGCGAAGAAGGGCGTACTGGCTGACATTCAGGGTGCGATAGACGATCTGCTCTCTGCCGGCGAGAAGGCAACCGGAGATGTGCGTTCCGGCATCGATGCCGCGATCGCTCAGCTTCGCGAGGCATCGAGCGAGGCGACTTCTGTTGCTCAGGGCCAGGTGGAGGAGTGGCGCCAGACCCTCGAGCAGACAACTGAAGACGCCCGGGTCGAGCTCGGCAAGCTTGCCGTCAAGGCACAGTCCAATGAGGGCGCCTTGAAGGTGATCGAGGCCGAGGCGAAGACCCGCCGCAAGGAGCTCAAGGATGCAACGAAGAAGAAGGAGGACTGACCCGATTCACGGGTTGTCCACCGGTCAGCCGAGGTGTAACACCCGGTTGACCGGAGCGTGATCTGAGAGTCGCAGCGCGAGGTCGTCGACTACGACCTCGCGCTCACTTTCTTCCCACTGTCTCGGCGCCTCGGCTCGAGCTCCTGAGACCAGCAGCTGATCTATAGACCCTTCAAGCGTTCCCTCGAGCCCCAACTCGGCGAGCGTCTCGTAGGTGTCATCTCCACTGGGCCGCAGGTTGAAGTCACCGCCGAGTATGAGAAGCGCTCCGCCTGCCCAGCCGATCGCCGCAGTGGCAGCAAGCAAGGCCTCGCTTGCCGCCTTTGTCCGGCTGGTGCTGAGGTGCAGGCAGCCGACCGCAAGACCACACTCCAGCCTGGCCAGCGCGAGCGTCCTTCGCTCCGGAAGTTGCGTAAGCGCTACCGACCCACCAGCGACAATCCGACCCGCAGCGCCTCGCGCGAGGATCATGTTCGAGCCTCCCTCCCAGGAGGCGATCAGGTCGGGACGACGTTTGGCGAGCCTGCTGCTCACAGGCCCGAACCAGTTGCGCGAGGTCTTGGACTGATGGGACTCAGCGCCGCATGCCTTCTCGAGTGAGACGCGCCAGCGCGGCGGGCACTCCTGCAGCAGACAGACATCCCATGGAGAGTCGGCGATGAGTGAGTGGAACCGGTCGGCCAGGTCTCCCGAGACCTGCAGGTGGGTCTTGCCGCGTTCGGTCTTTCCCAGCGCCCGTGCCGAGAATCCACCCAGGCCGGACTCGGGCGGAGCGTCGCGGCCGTGAAAGAGGTTCCAGGTCATGCATTCCAGATCCATGAGCGGAAGTATCCAGACGGGTGCCGACGACCGACCCTGTCAGGGCTGGCGCGCTACCTTGCAGCGCTTGCAATGAGCAATCCGCCAAGACACCTGATCACCGGCTCCGAGTTGGATCGCGCTGCCCTCATCGGTCTGCTCGATCGCGCCGAAGAGTTGAAGTCCGGCCGCAAAGAGCGGGTCGGCCACGATGCCCTGCTCGGCAGCTCGGTGGCGCTGGTCTTCGAGCTCCCATCCACGCGAACCCGAGTTTCGTTCGAGGTAGGAGTGGCCGAGATGGGCGCTCATCCGGTCGTCTTGAGTGGCTCGGCACTGCAACTTTCGCGCGGTGAGTCGGTTGCCGATACCGCCCGCGTGCTTTCGCGCTACGTCGCAGCAATCGTGATCCGCTCGCGCGACGACGCCGATGTGGCCGCGCTCGCCGAGGCCTCCGATGTCCCCGTAGTCAACGCTCTCACAGCCGAGCACCACCCCTGCCAGGCGCTCGCTGACCTGTTGACCTTGCGCGAACGCTTCGGTGATCTCGAAGGCCTTCGGGTTGCCTTCGTGGGAGACGGCAACAACGTTGCCCGGTCGCTTGCGATTCTCGGTCGCACCGCCGGTTTGGAGGTCGTGGTGGCCTCGCCTCAGGGCTATGAGCTCGAGGATGGTCTCTGTGAAACGGTGAGCGAACCTGGCGAAGCCGCCGAGGGCGCAGCTGCCGTCTACACCGATGTCTGGGCGAGCATGGGCGACGAATCTGACGCTGAGAGGCGCAACGCTGACTTCGAAGGGTTCCAGCTCGACGAGAAGGTGATGTCGAGGGCCCGTGATGACGCAATCGCCCTGCACTGCCTGCCCGCTCACCCGGGCGAGGAGATCACGGCCGAGGTGCTCTACGGCCCTCAGTCGGCTGTCTGGGACCAGGCCGAGAACCGCCTGCATACCCAGAAGGCGCTGCTCGAGTATTTGATCGACGCCTAGGCCGAGTCGCCGTCCGAGGCGCCGCCTCCCTAGACTCGCATTCGCTAGTGCTTGGCCCCGTGGTGTAACGGTTAGCACGCCAGGTTTTCAACCTGGTAGCGCGGGTTCGACTCCCGCCGGGGCTACTCATCGCGAGGCTGGGCGCCTCTAGACTCCGCATTCGTGCTGGAGCAGCCCACCAAGCCCCTCACAGGTCCGATCGAGACGATGCGCGATGACCTGCGCGCGGAGCGTCGTGCGAAGGTTTCGTACCCACCAGGCGAGACCTCGTTTTCGATGAAGCGCACCAACGCCTTCATGACCGAGCCGCTCGAGTTGCTGCTGGATGCCTATGAACGCTTCGGACCCGTCTTCACCATGCGGGTCTTCCACCACAACGTCGTCTTCATGCTCGGACCTGAGGCCAACCACTTCATGCTCGTTTCGAACGCCGACAAGTTCAACTGGCGGGATGGACACATGCGCGATCTCATCCCTCTGCTCGGCGATGGCTTGCTCACGACCGACGGCAACTACCACCGCGCACACCGCAAGATGATGCTCCCGACCTTCCACTCCGAGCGAATCCGCGCGGCCACCTCGACCATGGAGGACGAGATCGCCAAGGCGGTAGACCAACTCCAGCCAGGTCAGTCCCTAGACATCTACGAGTGGACCAAGACGGTTGCCCTGCGGGTGGCGATGCGCGCGCTGTTCGGACTCGACCCCGACAAGGCCCAAGGCGACGATCTCGATGCGGCGCATGAGTTCGAGACAGCCCTCTCCTACCACGCCCACAGCGTGCCCGGTCAACTCGCTCGGGGACCGGGCACCGCCTACAGCCGCCTGGTCAAAGCCCGCAAGCGACTCGACAAGTTGATCTATTCGGAGATCGCTCGCCGGCGCAAATCTGGCCAGCGCGGCGATGACATCCTCAGCCTGCTGCTCGACACACGCGACGAAGATGGCGACCCGCTCGCCAGCGAGCAGATTCGCGATGAGGTGATGACGCTTCTCTTTGCCGGACACGACACCACCGCTTCGACCACGACCTTCCTCTTCTACGAACTGGCGCTGAAACCGGAGATCCTCCACGCCCCGGGCGTCACTCCCGAGATGTTGAGAGAGGAGACCCTTCGCAAGTATCCACCGGCCTGGGTCGGTCCACGGCGCACCAACGAGCAGTTCGAGTTTGCAGGCCACACCGTGCCGGCAGGCGCGCATTGTCAGTACTCGTCTTGGGTTTCGCACAACCTGCCCGATGTCTGGACCGATCCTGCCAGCTTCGACCCGTATCGCTTCACCTCTGAGGGTATGGCCGCGATGCAAAAGGGGCAGTACGTCCCGTTCGGTGGAGGCTCGCGGACCTGTATCGGGATGAGGTTCGGCGAGGCGGAGATCGGGGTGTTCATCCGTCGGCTGCTCGAACGGTTCCGCTTCGAGCTCGATCGCGCCTACGAGTTGGAGATCCGCACCGCGCCTACGATCTCACCGCGAAGAGGTATGCCGATGACCGTGCGCTCAGCCGAGCCCGCACCCGTGCTCGGCAACACCGAGCGTCCCGAGACTGCGCCTGACGGCGCCTGATCTTCGATGCTGCCTGAGATACACCTCGGACCGGTAACGCTTCAGACATTCGGGATCTGCTTTGCGCTGGGGTTCCTCGCGTCAGGCGCGGTGATCTCGCGGCGGTTTCGCGAGCTCGGATATCGGCCCGATCGTGCATGGGAGGCGATCGGCGCGGCGCTCGTCGGAGGTCTGATCGGCGCGCGCCTCGACTACCTGATCGAGCATGCGAGCGAGCTGGAGGGCGGGATCATCGCCAACCTCTTCACTGGCTCGGGACTCGTCTGGTTTGGTGGGCTGATCGGCGGGGCGATCGCCGTGATCCTCTGGGCGCGTTGGAGGCATTGTCTCGGCGACGACCTGATGGGTGCGGTCGCGGTGGCGCTTGCGATCGGCTACTCGATCGGCCGGGTTGGCTGTCAGCTCTCGGGCGACGGAGACTACGGAGTCGCCTGGGATGGCCCATGGGCGATGGCCTATCCGGATGGAGTCGTTCCCACCGACGTGCCCGTGCACCCGACTCCGATCTACGAGACCCTGGTGATGGGCCTCGTGGCGTTGGGTCTCTGGCATCTGCGCAATCGTGTCTCCGGCAAAGCGCTGCTTGCGATCTATCTCGTTTGCGCGGGTCTAGAGCGTCTCTTGGTCGAGCTCATCCGTCGAAACGACGAGGTTGCTCTTGGCTTGACCCAGCCGCAGCTGATCGCCTGCGTGATGATCATCGGCGGCGGAGGCTGGTTGATCTGGCTCCTTCGCGGCGGTGGCGCCAAGCCGCTCACCGATGAGATGCGACAGGCCGCTGCTTAGGCGCCGGCCTCTCGGCCCGCGAGCCATCCGCACCAGAGTCCGAACAAGACGATCCCTACGACTACGCCAAGCCAGTGCAGGCCGGTGAGCGTCGCAAGTGCACTCGGTATACCGCTCAAGACCGCACCCAGCAGGACCATCGGGACAGCCAATCGCAAGAGTGCTCCGGTGATCGCCGCACAGATGAGCCAGGCGGCCGGGCCAGCCAGCCAGCCCCAGCTTTCGAAGAAGTGGTGGGAAAGCGAGATTCCGAGAACCGCGCCGAGTATCGCGACCAGTACGAGCTGGATCGCCCCGGCCTTCAAGGCTGTCTTGCGGTCGATATCGCGCAGCATCAGACCTGCCGCCGCGCGGCTAGTAGCCGTGACCGGTGTGTGGCCGCTTCGGTCCCGGGTTGGGCCCGTGTTCGCTGAGGTGCGCGATCGAGTCGTCGATGTCGCTTGCCAGTTTGTCCACCAGCTCGCGGGTCTGGTTGATCTTGACCAGGATCCGCATCACCTCGATCGAATCGTTACCGGGTGGCAGGTGGTAGGCCGGCACGACCCATGCCCTGCGGCGCGCCAACTCTCCCACCAGGTCTGCTCCGCTGAATGGAGCATCGTCGGTGACCTTGGCAATCACCAGCGGCAGCATCTTGCCTGAGCCAGCGGGCTCCAGGAACTCGGCGCTCTTGACCTTGTCGCGCAGTACCTGAGCGTTCTTGTCCATCGCATCGATCATCAAGGTGTATCCCTCGCGCCCCAGGCGCATGAACAGGTAGTACTGCGCCAGCAGCATGCTCGAGCCGGTCGAGAAGTTGAGGGTGAAGGTCGCATCGCGCTGGCCGAGGTAGTCCTCGTAGAAAACGAGATCTTCGGGCAACTGCTCGTCATCGCGGAATACCAACCAGCCGAGGCCCGGATAGGTCATGCCGAACTTGTGGCCCGAGGCGTTGATCGACTTGACCCGCTCGATTCTGAAGTCCCAGGCGAAGTCAGGGTCGGAGAAGGGGAAGACGAACCCACCGCTTGCTCCGTCGATGTGCATTGGCACGTCCTGGCCTTCCTTTTCCTGATACTCGTCGAGGAACTTGGCTATTCCCTCCACGTCGTCGCATTGACCGGTGAAGGTGGTTCCTACGATTGCGACCACGCCGATCGTGTTCTCGTCTACCTGGCCGTCGATCTCGTCTGGCCCGATCACGTACTTGCCCTCCGGCAGGTCTATCGCGCGTGGTTCGACATCGAAGTAGCGGCAGAACTTGTCCCAGACCACGTGGGCGTCCTTGCCGTAGACGAGGTTGGGCTTGGAGGTGTCCTTGCCGGCCTTCTCCCGCTCAGCACGCCAGCGCCATTTCATCGCCAGAGCGCCGAGCATCACTGCCTCGGAGGAGCCGGCGCAACGAGCACCCGGTGCTACTGGCTCGCCCGGTCCGTTGAAGAGGTTGTGGATCATCCGCAGGCAGCGCTTCTCGACCTC
The DNA here is from genome assembly GCA_040375675.1 of Thermoleophilales bacterium. Taxonomy (GTDB): domain Bacteria; phylum Actinomycetota; class Thermoleophilia; order Solirubrobacterales; family 70-9; genus CAIUSP01. The sequence continues at coordinate 19,472 of JBEIRY010000018.1, forward strand.
GGCCGTTTGCGGATATTCGGCGTGGTCGATGTAGTTGCGATGCAGGTTTTCCATGATCACCTCGCGAGCCTCAGGCTCCATCCAGGTGGTCACGAATGTCGCGAGGTTGCGATCGGGATCGTGATCGAGCACTACCTCTGCTCGTACGGCGTTGGCTGCTGCCCGCGGCGGGATCCCGGTCGCTGGGAACTTCCGATCCTCAGGCGGCTCGGTGATGAAGTTCACGCCTTGGATGCCGGGCACTTCGATCTTCCTCTTTGCGGCCATCGGGGCGATGCTAGGGAAATCGCTCCCGCGCCGCCGCCCCGCCTCCCGCGCAAGATCTGCCTTAAGCCCTCATAATGCGCCCCAGCGGGCGGTTAGCTCAGTTGGGAGAGCACCTCCCTTACAAGGAGGGGGTCACTGGTTCGAGCCCAGTACCGCCCATTGCCGCGTATCGAATCGTTGAGGAATGCTCCCTGATCGATGCAGCGCCGCTCGAGGCCATGCAGGCGGCTCAGATTTAGCTCAGCCCCAGCCCTCTGACGCCTTCTTCGTCCCAGCCGAGGTGATGGGCCAGCTCGTGCCGGACCACCCGCTCGACCTGGGCGCGCAGCAGCTCAGGGCTACCGCCGAAGTCGCGGGTCAACGTGTCTTCGAAGATGACGATGTGATCCGGGTAGGTGTCCCTGGCCACGGTGGCGCCAACATAGAGTCCGTAGGCGCCGTGCTTGTAGCCCTCGCTGGAGACCGTTACCGGAACCTTTTCCAGAGCCTCCTGGAATTCCTGGGGCAAGTCATCAAGTGCAGCGATCACCAGCTCGTCGAACGCTGAGGGTGGGCCAGTCGGCGCCGGCAGCTGGGCCAGGAGCTCGCTTCTGTCGACGATCTTCCGCCATTCGGCTTCGGGCATTTCTTCTCCGATCATTCTCGTCGCCACCCAAGCCATGAACAAGGTGAGAACGACGGCGCCGAGCAAGATCAGCAAGAGAGTCGGGATACCCGAGAAGGACGGGGGATTGATCAGCAGCCAGGCGCAAGAGCCAACCAGCAGCAAGAAGATCGCCGGGCGCAGTACGCGCCAGAGTGTCTCGCTCCAACTGTCTTCGCCAGGTGTCTCCACTTCTCCAATGATTATGGGCGGCGACGGCATTTGCCACTCCTGCTTCGTCCTCGAATCCCGTCCGTAGGCACGGAACTTCCGCCCCTCAGGAGTGTTCAAAATGTGAGGGCCCGTGCGCTACCGAGAAGGAATCCCTCGCGCAGGGCCGTATGCCATGGACATCCTTCTACCCGACATCTCCATCACCAGGCTCACCCGACTGGCCCTACTGCTGGTTGCGTTTGTGCTCGCATCGGCGATGTTCGCTCAGGTCCAGGCGCAAGCCTCGCCGGTCGCCTCGAAGTCACTCGGCCACGAGAGTCCACGGGAGGTCAAGAGATTTTGGACTCCTGAGCGAATGCAGGCAGCGGTGCCCTCGAAGGTGGATGCCTCTGCAGTCCCCGCTCCGTCTGAGGATCTACCGCAGGTTGCGGTGGGCGAGCCGACCCTCGTGCCCTCACAAGGAATCACCGGCCCGACCCGTCGAAGCTCGTTGATCTCCAATCCGACCACGCTGCCGTACCGGCTGCACGGGAAGGTGTTCTTCCAGGCACGGGATCTGAATGGAGTCTGGGACGACTACGTCTGTTCGGGAACCGTGGTCAACTCTCCCTCCAAGCGTGTGATGTTCACGGCCGGACACTGCGTGTTCTTCGAGAGTTTCTGGTCTCGGCGGATGGTCTTCGTTCCCGGCTATCACGACGGCATCGAGCCATACGGCGAGTTTGCGGCAAAGCGAATGTCCGCCCCTGCGCGCTGGGTGAAGTACGAGTGGTCGAAGCCCACCTACGCCCTCAGCTACGACGTGGGCGCGGTGGTCTTGCAGGGAGCGACTCGGGTACAGACTGCGATCGGCGGTGCGCGCGGCATCGCGTTCAACGTGGGGCGCAGCCACGAGTACACGTCTTACGGCTATCCGGCCGCCAATCCATTCGACGGCGAGTCGCTGTTTGCCTGCACATCTCCGTTCGGGGGGCGCGACATCGGGACCTTCAGCCCCTCGCCAGGTTGGATCAGCTGCGATATGACCGGTGGGTCTTCTGGCGGAGGATGGATCTTCGACAATGAGTTCCTCAACTCGGTCAACAGCTACGGATACGGGAATGGGCCGGCAAGAATGTACGGCCCTTACTTCGGAAACGTGATCAAGCGCCTCTACAGCTCGGTCAAGTTCGGCTGATACCGCCCAAAGTTCTTCGCGCGGCAGCGCCCATCGCCCGCCTGCGCTACCGTCCCTTTTGTTGTGGGAGATCGCAAAGAGATCTTCCGAGATGTGTGTGTTTAGGAGTTCGAGTTTTCGCACTTCCTTACGCACCAAGCTGCTTAGGAGGTAGCGAAATGCCGGAAGGCACAGTCAAGTGGTTCAGCAACGAGAAGGGATACGGGTTCATTACGCCGGAGGACGGCAGTAAGGACCTCTTCGTCCACTTCTCCTCGATCGAGGGCGACGGTTACCGTTCGCTCGACGACGGGGTACGCGTGAGTTACGAGCCGGAGGAGGGTCCCAAGGGTCCCGTCGCGGTTAACGTTCAGACGATCGCGGGCTAGCAGGGCCACTGCCCTGAGGGGGCGTAGCTCAGCTGGTTAGAGCGCCGGCCTGTCACGCCGGAGGTCGCGGGTTCGAGTCCCGTCGCTCCCGTTCGTGGTGGCAGATTGGCCACCTATCCGAAACGTCAAGCAAAGGCGGTCGGGGCACAAGCCCCGACCGCCTTTGTCGTTAGAACACCAATCGTGGATCGTTCTAGAGATCGCCGGAGAGCCCTTCGGCCCGTGACGGTCCTTGGCGCCGTGGCCTGCCTTGCGGCATTTGCTGCCGCTCCCTCGGCGGCCTCCGCTTATCGAGGCGCCGATCAACCCCCATTCGATGGTGGAGACCAGGCCGAGCGGGTCGATCGCACAGCCGGGGCTGAGCCCGCGGGGTTTCGACTCGACGCCCGCCAGGCGATCGCTCTCGCCCTCAGCACCGATGCCCACCGTGAGGCAGCGGCCGAGTACGGACCTCTTACAGCCGAGGTTGCCACCGTTGGTCGCAACTGGGAGGTGAAGTTCCTCGATCCAGAGGGCACCGCGCGGGCACTGGTGTTGATAGACGACAGCAACGGTGAGGTGCTCGAGCAGTGGACCGGCTGGCAGGTCGAGACGCGTCTCGCCCGCGGCTATCCGGGCGCAGTGGGTGGCATCGTCGGCTCGTGGTGGATCTGGATCCCCTTGTGTCTGCTCTTCGTCGCTCCATTCGTGGACATCCGCAGACCACTGCAGGTCAGGCACCTCGATCTCGTCGTCTTGCTTGCCTTCAGCATCTCCTTCTACTTCTTCGCTCGTGGGCGGATAGACATCTCGGTACCCATCGTCTATCCACTGCTGGCCTACCTCTTTTGCCGCCTTGCCTGGATCGGGTTCGGGCGCACCCGCAGCGAACCGTCTGCGCTAGGTGAGGGCAATCCGCTGTTTGCCCCGCGTCTGCTCGAGGTTGGTATCGGACTGCTGGTGATCGGCTACCTGCTGGTCACGACTCTCGCTGCGAAGGTGATCGATGTCGGTTTTGCCAGCGTGATCGGCGCGCACCTGATCGCCACAGGAGACTCTTTGTATGGAGTTGCCTCCTCGAGCGGCCAGCCGCTACTGGTCGACGTTTACGGGCCGGTGAACTATCTCGCCTACTTGCCCTTCGAGCGGGTCTTCCCTTGGGATGGGCTGGGGTGGGATTCTCTGCCCGCGGCTAGGGTTGCCTCGCTGGTCTTCACCTTTGGAGCGGCAGGATGTCTCTACTGGCTCGGAAGGAGGGTTGCCGGCTCAAGCCGCGGTCACACAGCGGGGCTGGCGCTCGCCTTCGCATGGCTCGCCTTCCCTTTCACGCTGCTTTCGGTCGCATCGTCATTCAATGATTCGCTGGTTGCACTGCTGGTCTCGGCGAGTCTTCTCGCCCTCGCTTCTGCGCCCGGCAGAGGCGCACTGACAGCCCTTGCCGGATTGACCAAATACGGACCCCTCGCCATCGCTCCGCTGATGGCAGCTGGCACGGGGGAGAGGCGCCTGCGGTCGCTATTTCCCTTCCTCTTGGCATTCGTGGCGGTGGCGGTAGTGGTGACGGTCCCGCTGATCCCCGATGGTGGCGTAAGGGAGATCTACGATCGCTCGCTCGGCTACCAGGCCGGCCGGGGGTCGCCATTTAGCATCTGGGGCCAGGACCCGTCGCTCGAACCCCTCCAGAACGCCGCAAAGGTCTTCGCGGCGCTGTTCGCCCTGGCTCTCTACTTCGTCCCGCGCCGAAGAGATCTGCTTCAGGTCGCAGCGTTGGCGTCAGCTGCGCTGATTGCACTCCAGGTCTGCGCGATGCACTGGTTCTATCCGTACCTGCTCTGGATCCTCCCGGGCGCTCTGGTGGCCTTCCTGCTGCTCGGCTCGCGCGCCGGTGGCGTTTCCGCTTCCAGCGACTAGCGCCTGGACCACTCGCCCCAGCGAAATCCGGTCTCGCTCGGCTCCGGCGCAAGCGGGCTCAGCGGATGCCCGGGAGTAGTCGGCTCGGAGTTGTAGACACTCGGTGCCGTGTCGTTCGGTGTGTCAGGGTGGAAGATCGAGGCGAGGTACTGGATCTGCCCCCTGCCCGGCCCCAGCTCCCACTGTCCACCTCCGTAGGCGCCGATGTTGTGTTCAGCGCAGTAGTCGTAGGCAGCAAAGAGTTCGTGCAGAGGTCCAAACCGTGAAGGCTTGATGTTCACCATCTTCGGCTTCCAGGGACGTGATTCGATGTCGGCGACCGAGTTGATAGGTGCATCCCAGGTGATCCGTTCTGACACTGTGTCGAGGATGGGGCGGGTCTCGTCGCTTACGTCCGGGTCCTCCAGCCAGGCAGTCGGAAAGGCCTCGATCAGCTTTGCGTAGAGCACCGGATCGGTTTCCACATCGACCGGGGTGCCCGAGTACTGACCCTTCAGGTCCAGTGAGTCGACAGCGCCAGTCGCCACCAGCTCGGCGATCAACTCGTCGGTCCAGTCGTTTGTCGGATCCAGTTTGAATCGAAGGTTCGGATAGACAGCGAGCCGTTCGGCCAGAGGTTCGATGCTCGAGGGTTGATCACTCCCCATCGGCGAAAGGCGCATCGAGCAGACGAAGTTCACCGGGTCCATCTCGCGGTCTAGCACCTCGAAGAGGGTCGTCTCGGCTTGACGAAGCGCCAGGTCGAGTGCCGCGCTCTCGAATGCCCAACGCCGGTAACGGATCGAAGCCTCGTTGCTCGCCGGCGAGGGAAAGAGGTCCAGCCCTTCGAGCAGTTCAGAAAAACTCTCGATCGTGTACTCGCCAGCTAGATCGAGGTTCGATCCGGCATCTTGCAGCGCAATGTGGTCGAGCGCGTCGTAGGTGACGTCTTCGCCTATTCCTTCCTGCCCCGCGCCTTGGATTCTGATCACGGTCGAGAGGCGCTCGAAGTCGCCCGTAGGTGGTTTGAACTCGAGTCCTTCCAGCGCGTAACCCTCTACCGCCAGGGGCAGGCCCTTGATCTTCGAGTAGAGGCTGTTTGCCATGGCTCTCAGCCTAGGCGATGCGCTGAATGGATTGAGTCCGGCCTCTTACTCGGGGCAGGGCTTGCGGATCTTGCATAGGCGCGGGGTCTCGAGCAGAGAGTCGACCGATCCGGGGTGTGCCCAGTAGAGGTATGCGTGAACATCGGTCTTGAGTCCGACGACCGTGCATTTGCTGGCCGTTCCGACACTCACGCTCTTCACAGGCATATCCGAGTTCTCGTTCGGGGTGGTGGAGAACGAGATCTCTCCGGCGAGCGCCTCGGCAACTCCTCGCGGGGGAATGTGGATCTTCTTCTTGCGGATGACCTTGCCCTTCTTGTTGCGGATCTTCTTGATCTTCGGAGGAGGGAAGTACTGGTCCAGGAGCCCCTGCATCGCTGATCCATATCCAGCCTGATCGGAGTTGCTGCAAAAACCCTGCGACTGGACTATCTGGAAGCCTCTGCGGTCAGTCTTGCGGGTGAAGTTCGTCTGATCGGTGGTCTTGCCGAGCATTCCGTAGTCCCACCCCGAGTACCAGGCGGGGACGATTCCAGTCCGCAGCCCAGGCTCGCCAACTTGTTCGGCCGAGAACTCGCCGACCCGATGCAGACGCCTCGAGATCCTGTCTCTGGAGGTATCGAAGTCTTCGGTCCATGACGGAGTGGAGCGGTGGATCGACTGAGCCTGTGCCCAGTCCATCGATTCCCAATCGAGCGAGATTCCCCATACGGAAGGATCGTTTGCGAGCGCGTAGCTGTAACCGCGGCGGGTCGGGTCGGTGTGCAGACCGTTCAAGGCGATGATCCGGTTGCAGGGGAAGTCACTGGTAATCCGATGGACGATCTCCGCCCAGACCTCGGGCGTTGAGCCCTTGAAGCGCGTGTTGACCAGAAAGATGTCCTGATCGCGAACCTGCTTTCGGATCTTCTTTGCGTACTCGGTGACGTTCTCAGGCTGATTGATCCGGAGGATCATCGTGTAGGTCTTCGCTCCGCTGCCTTCCGGAGAAAGAGTTTTCGGCAGAGCATCACAGCGGTCTCCAGAGGCGGCGGCAGCCTTGGCGCCTGCGGGGTCGCCGAACAGCCCCAGACAGAGACCTGCCAGAGCGAGCGCGGTCGCAAGTGCGACCCTCGGTGTTGGAGATACGGAGAGCATCATTCGGTGAATCGTCAGAAATAGCCTACGAGTTTGATTCGGCGCCCCTGCAGACGCCCCTGCAGGCTAGCGGGCCTTGGACACGGCGTCTGGGTATCGGGCGGATTGGGCTTGGATTAGGGGTTTGCGACAACACGCACGGTCTCGAGCGTGTTGTCTCCAGCGCCTCTGACCTGCCCACCGGCCGAGAGCGTGTCGGTTATGTATTGAATCGTCTCCGCCGTCAACTCCTCGCCAGGCAGCACATTTGGTACGCCCGGCGGGTATGCAGCGAGGGATTCGGCGGCGATTCTGCCTTCCGCGCTGGCGAAAGGCACCGACTCCTGCGGCCCGAGGAAGGCCTCGCGCGGGGTCATCCGCAGCGCACCCCACGGCGGTGGAGAGGCAAACTCCCGACGAAGCTCACGGTCTGCTTCGCCAAGATGCGCGAGAGCATTCTCCAGTGACTCGACGAGTCGATCGGCATCGCGCTTTGCGTCGCTTCCCATTCCGAACATCGCCTCGACGATGTTCTCGGTGTAGAGCTCCACGTTCACGTCTGAGAGATCCCGCATCAGCTCGGCTACCCGGTGACCCGATGCTCCGGCTCCCCTCACGTCGACAGCCAGCCTGACCCCGTCCCAGCCGTACACGCTCGGGGCATCGAGCAGCCGCTCGTCGAGCACATCGAGCTCTGGTATCGCCTTGATCCTCTCCCTCGCGTCGTCGACCGCGTCGAGAACCTCGCTCAACCGTTTTTCTCCATGAACCGCTGCGAACCTTCGGGCGCCGTCGAGGGAGACTGACAGCAGCGAACTGGGACTCGTCGTCTCCAACACGGTCAGACAGCGGTTGATCAAGTCTTCGCTGATCAGCGAGTCATGCCCCAGGTGGAGGATCGCCGATTGGCCGAGGCTGCCGACGATCTTGTGTGTGCTCGACAGCACCAGATCCGCACCTCTACCGAGAGCACCAGCCGGCAAGCGAGAGCTGAAGTAGAGGTGCGCCCCCCAAGCCTCGTCGACCAGCAGAGGCACGCCGGCAGCATGTGCCACATCCGCCAGACCGGCGATGTCCGCCACGGCTCCGAAGTAAGTCGGCGACACGATCATCACGCCGACTGCATCGGGTACCTCGGCAAGCGACTTCTCGAGCGATTCAGGGGTGAGGCAGTGCGCGATTCCAAGGTCCGGATCCATCTCCGGTTGCACGAAGGTTGGTACGAGACCCGCCATCATGATTCCGTCGATCGTGGAGGAGTGGACGTTTCGCTGAACGATCACCTCCTTGCCCAGGTGGCCGAGAGCGATACACGCCACGTGGTTTCCTTGTGAGCCACCGTGGAGCAAAAACCAGCTCCTGGCCGCCCCCCAAGCATCGGCCGCAAGGTCTTGAGACTGCTGGAACGGAGTCGGCGCCGGACCGAGGTCGATCCCCTTCAGGCCTGCCGATATGTCGTGCTCCAGCGCAGCCATACCGATCGCTTCGATCAGTTTGGGGTCGGAGGCGATTCCCTTGTGTCCCGGAACGTGCAGCCTCGAGGGGTCACGACGCACGTATTCGATCACCGCGTCGAGGTAGGGCGCCTTGGTTTGGTCCATGGAGGTCACCCTACCCGCCACCGACGCCGCTCAGATGTCAACGCCCTACTCGGAGGCCGAGTAATCCGAGTAGGGGTACCACCACTCTTTGCGCTCGACCTTGCTTTCGATGTGGATGTGCTTGGTCTCCTGGAAGGCCTCGAGCCCTTCCCTGCCGAGCTCTCGCCCGAGGCCTGACTGCTTGAAGCCCCCAAAGGGTCCCGCGTCGTTGTCGGTTAGTGGATCGTTGAACCAGACGGTTCCCGCCTTGATCTCCCGCATGCAGCGGAAGATTGTCTTGAGGTCTTGCGTATAGATGTTTGCACCGAGTCCGAATCGCGTCGAGTTCGCGAGTTCTATCGCCTGGTCGAGGCTCTCGACAGGAACGATCGGTGCAACCGGACCAAAGGTTTCTTCGCTCAGAAGCGCTGTGTCGGCCGCCGCCCCGGTTACTACCGCCGGCTCGAAGAAGTGGCCGGTCTCTTGACCTGCGCTTCCGCCCCCGCAGACTAGTTCCGCTCCCGAGTCGACCGCGGCTTCCACCTGAGCGGCGACCTTCTCGCGTTGTGCCGCGGAGGACATCGGGCCCAGATCCGTGTCGGAGGACATCGGGTCTCCCAGCTTCAGACTCTTCGCGTGATCCACGAACGCCTGCAGGTAGTCGTCATAGATCTCCTCAGCCACGTAGAAGCGCTCAGCCGAGGTGCAGACTTGGCCTGCGTTCAGAAAGGCCGCCCAGGCGCCACCGCGTGCAGCGACTTCGATTCCTCCGGCGATGTCTGCGCAGACGATGAAGGGGTCCTTGCCGCCCATCTCGAGATTGATCCGCGCCACGCGATCGATGCAGGCTCGCGCCACAGCCTTGCCCGTCTCGACCGATCCAGTGAATGCAACACAGTCGACCCGCTCGTCGCTGGCGATTCGCGCACCGACCTCACCGTCACCGGCAACGATGTTCACGACACCCTTGGGGAGCACGTCGAGGATC
>JBEIRY010000092.1:0-3805 GCA_040375675.1 Thermoleophilales bacterium
ACACCGAGTTCAGGCCCGATCACATGGACGATCCCCCGGCGCTCAGACCCGAGACTGTAGAGAGGGATCCCGAACTCCTCGCAGTTACGCTCCAGAGCCTCGACCTGCTCGCGTGAAAGATGATCGGCGATCATCGCGGCAGCGGGGGTGCCGTCGGTGGGCACGTTGTGGTCTGCGGTGGCGAGAGTGCGGTCCGGGCGGCGCACCGCTCGATCACCGAGACGAAGCCCATCGAAGGCCTGTGGCGAGGTCACCTCGTGTACGAGGTGCAGATCGATGTAGATCAGGTCTGTATCTACCTCGTGCGACTCCCAGATTTTCTCGAAAAGCGTCTTTGGCATCGCTCGATTATGCCGCTATGGACCAGGCGAGCGCTCGCTCGCGGCTTCCGCGGTGGCCTCCTCCGCCTCACGAATCGCCGCGCCCTCGAGTGCGTTCGAGAGGGCTCGCACGTACGCGCGCGCTGAGGCTTCGAGAATGTCGGTAGCCACTCCTTGGCCGGTCGCCAAGGCGCCGTTGGCTCGAAGCACCACGGTTACCTCGCCCAAGGCATCTGTGCCCTCGGTTACCGCCTCGACTCCATATCGCCGCAACTCTGCATCGACCCCGACCGCGTCCTTGATCGCGATGAAGATTGCGTCGACCGGTCCATCACCTGTTGCCTCCGCGGATGTCGTTACCCCCGACGGAAGCTGGATCGAGACCTTGGCAAGAGGGGGCTTGTCGCTGCCAGCCTCGATCTCGAAAGACTCCAGCAGGTAGCGATCCACCTGTTCACGCATTTCGTCGGAGACAATCGCTTCAAGGTCGAGAGCGGAGACCTGCTTCTTCTTGTCCGCAAGCTCCTTGAACCGCTTGAAGGCCTGGTTGAGGGACTCGCCCTCTACTCGGAACCCCAACTGCTCGAGGGCGTCCTGCAGAGCATGACGACCGGAGTGCTTGCCGAGAAAGATCGTGTTCGAGTCATGCCCGACCTCTGTCGCATCCATGATCTCGTAGGTCGAGCGCTCCTTGAGCACGCCGTCTTGGTGGATACCGGATTCGTGCGCAAAGGCATTCCGCCCGACAACAGCCTTGTTGGGAGGCACCTGATAGCCAGTCAAACGCGACACCAGGCGGCTGGTGCGAGCCAGTTCGCGTGTGTCGAGCGTCGTATCCAGACCATGCACGTCGCGTCGGGTCCTCAGTAGCATCACGATCTCTTCCAGGGAGCAGTTACCCGCCCTCTCACCGATTCCGTTGACCGCGCACTCGACCTGTCGAGCACCGGCCAACAAGCCTGCGTACGAGTTGGCAACGGCCAGGCCGAGATCGTCGTGGCAGTGGACCGACACGGTCACCCGATCGAGACCGGGGACCAGCTCGTAGAGCCGAGTGAGATAGGCGCCGTACTCCTCCGGGGTCGTGTAGCCCACCGTGTCGGGGATGTTGATCACCGTGGCACCCTCTTCAACCGCTATTGCGCACACCTCGGCCGTGAAATCGACATCGGCTCTGGTCGCGTCCATTGGCGAGAACTCGACGTCCTCACAGAGTGAACGCGCTAGCGAGACAGCGGCTCGCGCCTGTCCCTTTACGTCCTCTCTGGTCGCCTGCAGCTGATGCTCGATGTGGATGTCGGAGGTGGAGATGAAAGTGTGGATTCGAGGCGACGACGCATCTTTGACGGCACCCCAAGCTGCATCGATATCAGCCTTGTGTGTGCGAGCGAGACCGCAGATAGTTGGTCCATCGACTTCGCGGGCAATCGTCTGGACCGCCTCGAAGTCACCCGGCGAAGTGATCGGAAAGCCAGCTTCGATCACATCCACTCCGAGTCTGGCGAGCTGGGTCGCGATCTCGACCTTCTCCTGTGTATTCAGAGAAATACCCGGAGACTGCTCGCCGTCGCGCAGCGTCGTGTCGAAGATCTTTACTTCATCGTCTCGAGGGCTTGATTCGGTCCCCCTGTTTGGCTTACCAGTCATTGGATTACTCCTTCTCTACTCAAGTTTGAACACTTCGATGATCTCGCGGCTGTCGCGCCGCCCAGCGGTTATTCCCCCCGGAGGGGGAGGAGAAGGAGAAGCGCCAGGCTGTTGCCAACGGAAAGAGTCATCTACTGCAGAGTAGCGAAAGCACACGCGGCGCTGGAGATATTCAGGCGGCGCAGTGCATCTTGCGTCAGGCAGTAGCCACCGAATGACCAGCGAAGAAACCGTCGAGCTTGAGTATCTCGCCGATCACCTCTTCGGGAACCGGTGCGTCGGTGGTCAGAGCCATTACGGCCTGCTCCGCCTCGGCCCCAACTGCAGCGGAAACGATGTTGACCCCCCGCTTGCCGAACTCACCTCCGACCAGACCGATCATGCCGGGCTGATCGCTATATCGGAACACAGCGAGATTGTCGGCGAACGGGAGATAGAAATCCTCTCCCCAGACCCGGACCAGATACGGAACATTTCGCGGCCCGACTCCCGTCCCGGCCACCTCGACCTTGGAGTCGCCTTCCCCGATTGTCACGGTCACCAGCTCCGTGAAGTCTTCTGAGACGGGATCGCTGGTCTCGATCAGCTCGATTCCCCTTGCCTCGCCCAGTTGCGCAGCATTGACGAGATTGACGTTCTCCTCAGTGTGACCTCGCAGTGCTCCCGCGAGCACAGAGAGGGCAAGAATCCGTGTGTCGCGCTCGGCGAGCTTTCCCTTGAACTCGACGTTGATCGCCCCAGGAACCCCATCCCCCATCTTCTGCGCCAGCGCGCCCAGACGCTCGCACAAAGGCACGAAAGGAGCGATCGCCTCCATCTCCTCGGGGCGTACAGCGGCGATGTTCACCGCGGTGGTCACCACGCCGCCGGTCAAGGCGGCCAGTACCTGCTCTGCGGTGACTATTCCCGCCCGGTCCTGAGCCTCGGCGGTAGACGCGCCCAAATGGGGCGTGACCACAACGCTGGGCATGCCGAATAGCGAGTGTTCGGTGAATGGCTCGTCGGGAAAGACATCGAGCGCCGCACCAGCGACCGCACCTGAATCTACGGCCTCAGCGAGCGCATCGAGATCGACCAGTTCCCCCCTTGCGCAGTTGACTATCCGAACACCGCCGCGCATCTTCCCGAGCGTTTCGGCATTGATCAGATTTATCGTTTCCGGCGTCTTCGGGAGGTGGAGGGATATGAAGTCGGCCTGCTGGTAGATCTCCTCCGGGTCGTCAGCGCCCTCGACGCCGAGCTCCTTGAATCTCTCGGGAGCAACGAACTTGTCGAAGGCGATTACCTTCATCTCGAAGCCGAGCGCCCGCTGCGCAACGAGCTGACCGATCCGGCCGAATCCGAACAGGCCCAATGTCTTGCCGTACAGCTCACCGCCGCCGAAATTGGCCCGCTCCCACTTGCCGGAGCTCAGAGACTGATGCGCTGCCGGAATGTTCCGGCAGAGGGCGAGGAGTAGTCCGATGGTGTGCTCGGCGGCAGCGATCGAATTTGCCTCCGGAGCGTTCGCGACCACGATCCCCCGCTTGGTCGCAGCCTCGAGATCGACATTGTCCACACCCGTTCCGGCTCGGCCGATGACTCGGAGACGCTCACCCTTGGAGATCAGGCTCTCGTCGAGCTTGGTCGCCGAGCGGATCAGGATCCCCTCGAATTCACCGATTCGCGACTCCAATTCTTCCTGACTCCACTCGAGACCCAGCTCTACCTCGCACGCCTCGGAGAGCTTCTCGACGCCAGCGTCGGCGATGCGCTCCTTGACCAGGACTTTCGGCTTGCCGTCTGCCATCACTTCGCGGCCCTAACCAACCGGCGCTGGACTGCCTGCATCTACGAAC
>JBEIRY010000006.1:0-40371 GCA_040375675.1 Thermoleophilales bacterium
CTGGATAAACGACCACGCCTTCACCCACGGTGCCTGTCAGTGCGCCTGGAGCGGGGTCAAGGACTCAGGTGTGGGTATCTCCCACTCGAAGTTCGGCTTCTACGAGTGCGTCAACGTGAAGACGATCACCTACGAGCCCGGACTCACCCGGGACTTCTGGTGGCACCCCTACGACGAGACCCTCGGCAAGGCTGTGCGGGCGAGCGGAAAGATCCTCTACGGATCACCAGCCGAGCGCCGCACCGCCCTACGCAGCGGCCTCGGTTCTCTGATCGAGGTCGGTCGCCGCACCCTGCGCGGCTGATCGGGCCCACACCGCCCATTCGGCTGGCGGTACCTTCACCTGAATGCCCCGCTCGAAACCTTCAACCGCCCCCAACTCAGAACCTGCCCTGTTGCTGGAAGGGATCCGACGGGACTTCGGTGACGTCCCCGGGCTGCCCCCCGTCGATGCCACCCTCCCTGCCGGAGCCACCCTGGCGGTGCTCGGGCCGAACGGATCGGGCAAGTCCACCCTGCTGCGGATCCTCGTGGGTCTGTTGCGCCCAAGCGACGGGAAGGCACGCGTTCTCGGGGCAGAGGTCCCAAAGGAAAACTGGAAACTACGCGGCAAGGTCGGCTACCTGGGACACGACCCGCTTCTCTACCGCGACCTGACCGCTCGGGAGAACCTCGCCTTTGCAGCCCGCCTGCATGGATTGGACGATGCGCCGGCGCGGATCGAGGAGCTCTTCGAGCAGACGGCGCTCGTGGCGGTCGCCGACCGTCGGGTGGCCGAGCTCTCGGCCGGGCTGACCCAACGGGTCGCAGCCTGCCGGGCGGTGCTCCACGACCCGGACCTACTGGTGCTCGACGAGCCCGAGGCAAACCTCGACAGCGAGTCGCGTGAGCGGATAGAGGCGCTCTTCGATAGGCCGGGGCGCACCAGAGTGATCGCAAGCCACGATCGTGAGCGACTCGACTCGATCTCCGATCAGACCTTGGAACTCGGATGAGCGGCCTGCTGGCGATACTCGGCAAGGACCTGAGGGTCGAGCTTCGGGCCTGGCGCTCGCTGGCACCGATGGCACTCTTTTCGGCGACAGTCTTCGTGATCTTCCGATTTGCGCTCGACCGACAGCAGTTGGAGGGAGGTGTGGCAGCCGGAGTGCTGGTGACCACGCTGCTTTTTGCCTCGCTGCTTGCGATCAACCGGATCTTCGTAAGTGAGCGCGAGGAGGGAGGGTTCGATCTGATCAGGCTCTCTCCGTGTGATCCGAGCGCGATGTTCCTGGCCAAGACCGCGGCGTTGACGATCTATCTGATCCTGCTGGAGTTGATCGCGGTACCTCTCTTTGCGCTCTTCTTCCTCGACTCGGCGGCGGGACTGCTGCCGCTGGCGCCGATCCTGGCGCTCGCAGCGCTCGGTCTGGCGTCGGTCGGATCGCTGATCTCGACCATCGCGACGATGTCCACAGCGAGGGATCTGCTTGCGCCCCTGCTGCTCTTGCCGCTTGCAATCCCGCTCGTGATCGCGGCTTCAGGCGCTGCGGCACCTGTGCTCAGCCTCGGAGGGCCGGAATTCGACGGTTACGGCACTTGGCTTGCAGTTCTGGGCCTCTACGATGTGATCTTCTGCGCAATCGGTTTCGCCGTATTCGACTACCTGCTCGACGAGTAGGGACACCTCCACTTCGACCCAGGAGAAGCAGATCTTGAAAGACCGAATCACCTCCGCAGGAACACTCGCCATCGCCGCAGCCGTGATCGTCACGGCAGGGTTTGCGATGACCTTCTTCTACGCACCGCTCGAGGCCGACCAGGGGTTCATCCAGAAGATCTTCTATCTCCACGTACCGCTTGCGATCTGGGCGCTGATCGGCTTCATCGTGGCCGGGATCTACGGAATCCGATACCTGCGAACGAACGACCCTGCCCACGACGCCCGCTCGTATGTGTTGATCCACCAGTCGGTGATCTTCGCCACGACGGTCCTGATCACCGGATCGATCTGGGCCAAGGCGGCCTGGGGCAAGTGGTGGGTCTGGGATGAGCCGACGCTGGTCAGCTTCCTGATCGTCTTCTTGCTCTACGCCACCTACTACCCGCTGCGTTACGCGATCGAGGATCGCGAGCGCCAGGCTCGCTACGCATCGGTCTTTGCGATCGTCGCCGGAGCATTCGTGCCGCTCAACTTCATGGCGGTGCGCCTCGCAGAGAGCCTGGTGCACCCGCGCACCTTCGCCACCGCCGAGGGCGGCCTGCCGCCTTCGATGGGGATCACATTCCTCGTCTGCTTCGTCGGGTTGGGGCTGATGTTCTTCGCCCTGATCAAGTTCGAGCTCGACGCCAAGCGCACCGCTGCCGAGTTGAGCAAGCTCGAGCGTGAGCTGGCACCCGACTACACACCGCCGTACCGTCGCACAGCCGCGCCAACCGATCTCGGAACCAGCGTGAGCATGACCGCTGATCGTCCGGAGCGCGGAGGAAACCTCTGATGCCCGCGCTGCCGTTGGACGAAGCCGGCAAGTACGTAGCCGCCGCCTACATCGTCTTCCTCGCCATGACCCTGATCTATGTCGGGATCATGGCGGGCAAGGTCCAGAGGATCCAGAAACGGATCAGCGCGCTGGTCGATTCGAGGCGCGAAAAAAACCAAGGCGACTGATGAGCGGTCTGCTCGCACTTGGTTGCTCTCATCGCACCGCCGGCATAGATCTGCGCGAGCGCCTCGCCCTACCCGAGGGCCGGGCCGCAAGCCTGCTGAGATCACTGGTCTCCGAGGAGGGAATCAGCGAAGCGGCTGCGATCTCTACCTGCAACCGGACCGAGCTCTATCTGGTCGCCGCTGATTCGGTTGATGCAGAAGCAACTGCGCTCGGTGCGCTCAGCCGCGAGGCCGGAATCAGGGCAACCGACCTGCTTGGACCGCTCTACTCACTGCGCGACGAGGAGGCTGCGAGGCATCTCTTCCGCGTGACCGCGGGCCTCGACTCGATGATCATCGGCGAGGCCGAGATCCAGGGTCAGATCAAGCGGGC
Organism: Thermoleophilales bacterium; assembly: GCA_040375675.1. Taxonomy (GTDB): domain Bacteria; phylum Actinomycetota; class Thermoleophilia; order Solirubrobacterales; family 70-9; genus CAIUSP01. The sequence continues at coordinate 3,021 of JBEIRY010000006.1, forward strand.
ATATGAGCTGGCGCTGGTAGAGGGGGTTACCGGGCCGGTTGTCAATCGACTCTTCCGAGGGGCGCTCACCGCCGGCAAGAGGGCACGCGCCGAGACAGGCATAGGAGAGAAGGGTGTTTCGATCCCGTCTGTTGCGGTGGAGCTGGCGCGTCAGCACCTTGGTGATCTCTCGGACCGCAAGGTGCTGCTGATCGGCGCCGGTGAGACCGCTGAGCTCTGCGCCCGGGCTCTCGCGGCACGAGGTGTGGAGACCGTCTTCGTTGCCAACCGGCGCTACAACCGGGCGATCGGTCTGGCCGAACGCTTCGGTGGATCGGCTCTCAGGATCAACGACCTGCCGACCTATCTCGAGACAGCCGACATCGTGGTCTCGGCCACCGACTCACCCCACCCGCTGATCGAACGGCCCGAGCTAGAGCATGTGATGCAAACCCGCGACTCGCAGCCTCTCTTGATGATCGATCTGGCAGTGCCACGCGACATCGACCCCGACTGCCGCGAGCTGACCGGTGTGAGCCTTAGCGATGTAGACGACCTGCAGCGGATGGTCGAGCGCAATGCCTCGAGCCGCGAGAACGAGGCCGCCAAAGCCGAGAGGATTCTCGACTCGGAGTTCGATCTCTACCGCGAGTGGCTCGGTGCGCAGTCGGTCACGCCCACCATCGCCGAACTCAGAGGCAAGGCCGACGAGATCGTCGATCAGGTCCTCGCCGAAAACGAATCCCGCTGGGAGAGCCTCTCCGAGGCCGATCGCGAACGGGCCGAGATCCTCGCCCGCGCGGTCGCCAACCGCCTGCTCCACGAACCCACCGCGCGGCTGCGATCGCTCGCCGATTCGGAAAACGGTTACCGAGACCTCGCGCTGCTGCGAGAGATATTCGGGCTCGACTCGGCGACTGAGCCCTCGAGCGACGAGATGAACGGTCAGGCTGAAGTCGCCTCGCTCGATGAACACCGCCGCGAAAAGCGTGCCTGAGGACGGCTCACCCGCGCTTCGAATCGGCACCCGGGCGAGCGCCCTTGCGCTGGCCCAGGCAGCGGCTGCAGCCGAGCCACTCGGTGAGTTCGAATTGGTCGAGGTCTCGACCAGCGGCGATCGCGGTGTTGCCGGCGACAAGTCGCGGTTCGTAGATGGAGTCGAGGGAGCGCTCGCCGATGGCACGGTCGATCTCGCGATCCACTCGGCCAAGGACCTCCCCGGCAGCGATTCGCCCAAGCTCGAGATAGCTGCCACCTCGACCCGCGAAGACCCAAGCGATGCCGTGGTCACCCGAGAGAGCTGGCAGTCGCTGGCTGATCTTCCGGAAGGCTCGAAGGTCGGTACCTCGAGCCTGCGTCGAAGAGCGCAGCTTTTGGCAAGCCGACCCGATCTGGTTCCGGTCGAGATTCGCGGCAACGTAGATACGCGGCTGGCCAAACTCGACGCAGGAGAGGTGGATGCTCTGATCCTCGCCTGCGCGGGGCTGAAACGGCTGGGCCGGGGCGATGAGATCTCGTTCACCCTCGACCCTCATGCATTTACGCCGTCGCCCGGTCAGGGGACGGTCGCAATCCAGGCCCGCACGGGCGATCCCGCTGGCGAGCGGGCCGCTGAAATCAGCGACGAGACCTCGTATCTGGAGCTGCTCTGCGAGCGAACAGCCGCCCGAACTCTCGGTGCCACCTGCGACTCGTCTTTCGGAGTTCTTGCAAGCCGCCAAGGAGAGAACTTGAGCGCCCGAGCCTGGTGCGGGCTGCCTGACGGATCAGACTGGATCGCGGACTCGGTAGACGGTGAGTCAGCGGATCCGGTGGCGCTGGGTGAGAGGGTCGCCGAAAGGCTGCTTGCCGCAGGAGCGGGGGAGATCCTCGAACGTTCAGCCTCGATGGCCTCCGAGAAGGGAACAGGATGAGCGCGCGAGCAGGTGTTTCATACCTCGTGGGCGCCGGACCGGGCGACCCGGGCCTGATGACTGCGCGGGCGATCGAGCTGATCGGCTCGGCCGACGTGATCTTCTACGACCGGCTGATACCGGAGAACGCCACCGACCTCGCCCGCCCGGACTGCGAGCTCGTTTATGTAGGCAAGCTTCCGGATCGCCATGCGCTGCCCCAGCGGGAGATAGAAGAGGCGATGGTGAAAAGCGCAAAGGCCGGCAAGAGCGTGGTCCGTCTGAAAGGTGGAGATCCGTTCGTGTTCGGTCGCGGGGGTGAGGAGGCCGAGGCGCTGATCGCTGCCGGGCTGCCTTTCGAGGTCGTACCCGGAGTGACCGCAGGGATCGCAGCCAGTGCCTACGCGGGCATCCCCGTTACTCACCGCGACGAGTCCTCAGCGGTTGCATTCGTCACCGGCCACGAGGACCCGACCAAAGACGAATCCGGCAGGACTACCTCCACCCCGCTGGAGTACGAGGGACTCGCTGCCTTTCCCGGAACGCTCGTCTTCTACATGGGTGTAGGGCGACTGCCAGAGATAGCCGAGGAGCTGATCTCCTGCGGCCGTGACCCTGAAGAGCCAAGCGCTGTGATCGAGCGCGGCACGCTGCCGGGGCAAAGATCAGTGGTGGCACCTCTCTCGCAGATCGCAGCAGCCGTAAAGGACGCCGGGATCAAGCCGCCCGCGATCACCGTCGTGGGACACGTGAGCAAACTGGCCGAGCGAATCGCCTGGCTCGCCAACCGGCCGCTGCACGGAAAGAAGATCGTGGTCACCCGTGCAAGACCGCAGGCAAGCGGTCTCGCGGATCGTTTGACCGAGCTCGGAGCCGAGCCCCTGCAGTTGCCGGCAATCCGGATCGAGCCGACTCTCGACACCGATGAGGTAGGCGAGGCAGCACAGGCGATAGAGGCGTACTCGCTGATCTGCCTGACCAGCCCCAACGGCGCGAACCTGCTCTTCGAGGCTCTCGCCGCTGCCGGCAAGGATGCCCGCGCGCTGGCAGGGGCAACGATTGCCGCGATCGGACCGGGTACAGCCGACGCGCTGAATTCACACGGGGTGATCGCAGATGTGGTGCCGGAGAAGTTCGTCGCCGAGGAGCTGGTGGCAGCGCTCGATCAGGTCGAGGTCGAGGGCAAACGGGTGCTGGTGGCTCGCGCCGCCGAGGCGCGCGATGTGCTGCCCGAAGCGCTTGCGGAGCGCAAGGCCCAAGTCGATGTGGTGGCTCTCTATCGAACCATCGCCGAACACCTCGACGAGAAGGCGATCGCTGCGGCAGGCGATGCCGACTACGTGACCTTCACCTCCTCTTCGACCGTGAAGAACCTGCTTGCTGCCTTGCCCGGAGGATCTCTGCCGGGCTCTCCGCGGGTGGTCTCGATCGGACCGGTCACCTCCGAGACCGCGCGCGAGGCGGGGCTGAAGGTGGATGTCGAGGCCGCGCGTCACGACATCGAGGGGTTGATCGAAGCGCTGGTCACAGACGCAACCAGCTCGAACGGCTAAATTCGCTTCATGGCCGAGCCGAGACCGATCACCTTTCTCTCCGACTACGGATACGAAGACGAGTTCGCCGGTGTTTGCCGGGCAGTGATCTCACAGATCGCCCCTGAGGCGCTCGTGGTCGATCTGGGTCATGGAGTCGGCCGCCAGAACATCCTTCACGGAGCTGTAGCGCTCGCCAACGCGCTCCCCTTCTGCTCACCCGGGGTGCACCTGGCCGTGGTCGATCCCGGCGTAGGCACCAACCGCCGCTGCGTAGCGGTCAGAGTGGAAAACCAGAATCGCATGCTCGTAGGGCCAGACAACGGTCTCTTCACCCTGGCGATCGAGCGCCTGGGCGGAGCCGCCGAAGCGGTCGATCTCGACTCCTCGGCCTTCCGGCTCGAACCGGTCTCGGCGACCTTCCACGGCCGCGACATCTTCGCTCCGGTTGCGGCACACCTCGCGATGGGCGCGAGGCTCGAGGAAGCCGGTACCCCGATAGATCCGGCTGATCTGGTCCGAATCGAGATGCCTCTGCCCGATGTGTCAGACGGTCAGGCCATCGCCCACTGCATACATGTGGACCACTTCGGCAACGCCTCGCTCGATCTGAGCGGTGAACAGATCGCCGATTGGGGGCTCGAGACCGGCTCTCGCATAGAGATCAAGGCGCCAGACGGCTCATTCGAGGCAGTCTGGGCGACCACATTTGCCGATGCCGAACCAGGCGACCTGCTGCTTTTCAAAGACTCATCCGGCTCGCTCGCAATCGCAGCCAACGGTGGAAACGCGGCTGCCTTGCTCGATCTCGAGCCGCGCGGCCAGGTCGAACTTACGCCCGCCTGAGGCAAGAGTTGAACTCCACCACGCGCCTCGGGAACCCGCACCGCCACTTCAACGAGACCGACTCGACCAACGAGCGGGCAAAAGAGCTCGCAGATGCAGGCGCTCCCGGCGGCCTGGTGGTCACAGCCGAAAGCCAGTCGGCAGGTCGCGGTCGCCGCGGCAGGAGCTGGTTTGCCGAGCCCGGCTCATCACTTCTCTACTCGGCCCTGCTCAGACCCCTCGACGATCGCCCCCTGCTGCCGCTTCTGGTGCCGCTTGCGGTCTGTGAGGCGGCCGAGAGCCTCAGCGATCAGGCTTGCCGGGTCAAGTGGCCAAACGATGTCTGGGTGGATGAGCGCAAGCTCGCCGGGGTGCTGATCGAGGGGCGGCCGGATACGAATCCGGGGTCGAGCTGGGCGGTGATCGGGATCGGCTTGAATCTCGACCTCTCCGGTGCCCAGCTGCCGGAAGAGTTGGAGGGCAAAGTTGCCTGGCTCGGCGCAGGGGTCGGCTTCGAACGCGCACTCGAGGAGTTGAACGCCTCGATCGAGTCGTGGCTGGAGACCGACGAGGAGAAGATCCTCGCCGAGTTCAGAAAGAGAGACCTGCTGGCCGGTCGGCAACTCGAATGGGACGGCGGATCAGGCACGGCCGCTGGTATAGACGGGCGCGGGCACCTGCTGGTCGAAACAGTCGCCGGCGAAGAGATCGCACTCGGTGCCGGAGAGGTTTCTCTCGGCGCAAGACTCAGGGGCGAGTAGCGGGCCTACTCCTCGCTGGAGTTGGCCGAGGGAGCGTCCTCGGTCTTCTCCTCTTGCTTCTTCTCGCTCATTTTCGATTCCATCTTCTCGCCGTTCGATGCGCTTGCGGCCTTCGCCTCGGCCGTCGCTCCATCTGCCGGCTTGCGTGAACCACGGCGGCGGCGCTTACGCCTTCGCGATCCGCTCTTCGGGAAGTTCCTCAGCAACTCACGCGCTGTTGCAGAAGGCTTTCGCGCAGCCCTCATCCGTGCACCGCGCAGAACCTCCTCGCCCTCGGGCGTGTGAGCGACAGCAGCGGCAAGCAGAGCGGTAGCCAGGCGGCGATCCTGATTGCGTGATGCCTGAACCAGGCGGCGGGCATTGCGACCATGGGCGCGACCCGACGAGTTGACCAACAGACCGAGCAGGCGCTTGGTCTCTGGCCAGCGCTGCACGGCGTACTCCTCGTGCAGCTCGCGGGTGTACGAGGCAAGCCGCCAGATCCAAGCCTGGGCCTGATCGCGGCGACCGATACGCCTTTCGGCGAGTGCCTCGAGTAGTGCCTTGCTGCCGGCACGGCGGTCCTCGCGCGACCAGGTCCCCACCGTATCGACCGCGTCATCGAACGCTTCTGGGTCTTCGAGCAGAGCGATCTCGGCCAGAGCCTTCAGACGCAGCTGTGCATTTCGATTGCGCTGAACGCAGGTCAGCAGGAACCGCTTGCGCAGTTCTTTCGTCTCGTCTCCCTGCAGCATCGCCTTGGCGCGGCGCCAACCGTTGGTGTTGACCCGCGATCCCGCCAGAGCAGCCCAGACATGCTGTTCGGAGTGGTCGAGGTTCTCGACCGCGGTTCTCCAGAGATCGCGCTCGAGTACCTCCAGCCGTCGCTGCGATTCACCCGATACCGGAACGATCCGCTTCTCGACCCTGACCTGTCGACCGCGGCCTCGCCGGACCGGACCAACCACGATCGCTCCGCCGCGATAGACATCTCGATCGAGCAGGCTGTGCAGGGTGATGATCGACTCATCGTGAGTGGTGGCGGGATGGACGAAATCGATCACGATTCCGGCCTCCTTGCCAGGATTGCGACGGGTCACTCGCCCGACCCGCTGCTGATAGATCCTCCGCGAAGCGGTTGGTGCAAGGTGCATGCAGATGGTCGCGCGCGGTGAGTTCCAACCTTCGGCAAGGAGCATCGCGTTGCAAAGCACATCGACCTCACCGCGTTCGAACCCGGCGAGGATCTCGGCCAGTTCCAGCTTGGGCGTTTCGCCCGAGACGGCCTGGGCATTGATTCCTGCGTCGCGGAAGGCCTTGGCGACGTTGTTGGCGTGCTTGACCCCCGCGGTGTAGACCACACCCGGGACCTTTCGAAAACGCGAGGCGTAGAGATCGGCGATCGCCAGGTTGAACGGCTCCTGATCGAGCAACTTGGCGAGCTCCTCCTGATCGAAGTCCTGATCGACCTCTCCCTTCCTCAAGGGCACCTTGGCGATCGTCCTCACGCCAGGGCCAGGAGGAATGCGAATACAACGAAGTGGAGAGATCACTCCCCGGCGCGCAGCCTGGGCGAGGTCGAAGCGGGATGTCTGGGTAGGGAAGAGATCGGCTACATGCCGGGCAATCAGGGCTCCGGTCGCGGTCATGCCGATGTAGGTGGGACCCTGCCAGCCACGAATGCATGCGCTCGTCTTTTCGCCGAGTGCGGTGTGGGCCTCGTCGCAGATCACGATCGAGTACGCATCCGAGATCTTGCCCGCGTTGCGCACGAACCACTGGTAGGTCTCGACGGTGACGGGTCCGTCAGCTCTGTCGTCGTCACCCATCAGCGGTGGCGAAAGTCGATCGGCGTAGCCGCGGGTGGAGATCTCACCGATGAACTGATCGACCAGGTTGCGGCGATGGGTGAGGATCAGAATTCCGCCAGTTCTCGATGCCTCGACGAACCCGACCGCAGCGACCGTCTTGCCGGCACCGGTTGCGTGTTCGAACCAGAACCTTCTTGCCGCGCCAGGGTCATCTTCAACCTCGGCGACGATCTCCTCCTCGGCGGTGTCCTCCTCCCAGTCTTGAGGCTCCTCGTCTGGAGCTAGCGCCTCATCATCATCGGCAGCGTCACCGTTGGCCGAGCCGGCCGGGGCGGGGGTATCGCCTGCCGTCTCGGTCGCAGCGTCTGCTGCGTCCTCATCCTGAACATCGGAGATCAGAACAGCGAGGGTCCCCGAAAGAGCATCGACCTGATGCTCGGAGAGCTCGGTGCCGTCGACCAGCTTCGGAGGCTCATCGGCGAGCAACCGCTCGAGTCCGAGCAAGAGTGAGTACTGCTGCCGCCACTCGATCGAGGGCGTTTCGCGGCCATCGGCTATCTCGGCAAGCGCTGCGTCGAACGCCTCGCGCCTTGGAGTTCCGGCAACGAGATCCTTGAGCTTCTCGCCTTCGAGCAGGAACGGTTCGAGCGCAAAAGCTCTCGCGCTCTCGAGTTGCGCCTTGGTTGGCGCCTTTGCCGCCTTGGCGGCCGACTTGGTGGTTTCAGCCATGAGGGCTATTCGTTCCTGACGAGGCCTCTACCGAAAGCTGATGAATGGCAGGTCCCTCGCCGAGAATTCAGGTGATCCGGCGCCGATCTGGCCTCCGGAATCGCCGACTTGATCTCTCATCAAGTCAGTTGCTGTATTTAACCACGCCAGAGACCAATCGGCAATCGAGGTGGGTAATCGTCACCATACGGTGATCATTCGCTCACACAACCGAAAAGCTCTCATCGCAATTCCACTCGCCGTCATCTCTTTGGCGCTGGGGCTTGGGGCCTGCGGTGAGAGCGCCGGCAACCCCGAATCCACACTCACCATCGCCGAGGCAACCGCGCGCATTCCGGATGCACCGGCGCCTCTACGCCGAGTCCGCGCCCAGGCCAACCAACTCCTGGATGGGGGAACTTCGGCCTTCGAGGCAAGAGTCGCTGATCTGCGCGGTTACCCGATCGTGATCAACAAGTGGGCGTCGTGGTGCGGTCCCTGCCGACTCGAGTTCCCGCTCTTCCAACAGGCAGCGATCGATTACGGAGACACCGTCGCATTTCTCGGTGTCAACTCGAACGACGCCGAAGCGCCTGCAAAGACCTACCTGCAAGAACTGCCTCTCCCATACCCGTCGTATCTGGACCCTGACTCCGACATCGCCAATCTGATCAAGGCTCCAACCGCCTTCCCGGCAACCGCCTTCTACGACCGGCGGGGCCGACTGGTGCATCTCAAACAAGGGGTGTATGCCGACGAGCAGGAACTGGTCGCAGATATCGACCGCTGGGCGAGATGACCCCGGACGGCAAGCCTCCGGAGGTCCGACTCGATCAGCTGACCGGTCTGCGAACGATCCTCGCGCCGGCACGTGCTGAGCGGCCAATGGACTTCGGAATAGTCGAACACGGTCCGGTAGCAGACCACACCTGCCCTTTCTGCGAAGGCAACGAAAAGGACACACCCGCCGAGCTCTGGGCGGATCGACCCGAGGGTGACAAGGACGGCTCTGGCTGGCGAGTGCGCGCGGTTCCGAACCTCTACCCCGCACTCGGCGACGCAGAGAACTCGAGCGCCGACCAGGCCGGAGGCGGCGACCCGCTGCGAGCGAGTGCCCGGGCTGCGCAGGTGGATCTGTTCGAGTCCGTCGCCGCCAGCGGCGAGCACGAGGTCATCATCCACTCCCCGGACCACCTGCGTGCACTGGCCCAGCTCGATGACACAGGCCTGTCGGCTGCCGTCAATGGCTGGCGCGAGCGGATGCGCGCTCACGCCGGTTGTCGGTGTGTGCAGCTGATCGTCAACGAAGGACCCGACGCAGGTGCGTCGCTCGAGCACACCCATGCGCAGCTCTACGCGATGGATTTCGTACCTGCTGCGATCGCACGAGAGAGGGAGAGATTCCGCTCGCACTACGAGGCAACCAACGGCGGCGAGCTGCTCGCCGACATCGTCAGCGAGGAGATCCGGCGTGACGAGCGGGTGGTGGCAGTAGACGACGAGGCTGTGTTGATCTGCCCCTGGGCCTCACGCAGTCCGTTCGAGCTGCGCCTGATCCCGCGCGAGAGCGAGGCCGACTTTGCCGCCCCGGGAATGAATGGACGCGCTGTCGGAATGCTCGCCACCGCGATGCGTGCGCTGAAGGCCCGGTTCGGTACCGAGCCGCAACTCAACCTCTGGGTCAGAACAGCCCCGCGCGGTGCAGAACCGTTTCACTGGCACATCGACATCGCTCCGAGGCTCTCGGTCAAGGCGAGCTACGAGATCGCCACCGGGGTGGACATCAACATCTTCCCGCCCGAGCGCGCCGCCGGAGAACTGAAAGACGCACTCGGCAACTCCTGAAACGACCAAGGGCCCCGAAGGGCCCTTGGTTTCGAAACGGTTCGATTCAGAGTGACTAGGCGCCGGCCGGCTCGCTCACGCCGCCCTTCGGGTCCGGGCCGTACTCGTTCTTGCCCTCGTCGCTCTTGGTGCATAGGAAGACCAGCATCACGATGAAACCGATGATCGGAATGATCTGGATCCACCACCACCAGCCGCTCTTGCCGGAATCATGCAACCGCCTGATCGTGGCGGAGAGCACCGGAAAGAGAAATGCAATCGCGGCGATGATGTAGAAGAAATTCGTACCGATGATCTGGTCGATGATCGCGCCGATCGCGAGTGCGATCACGTTCGCCAGATACAACCACCAGAATGCAGGGCGCGAAGCGCGTCCCTTCCAGTTGAAAAAGTGATCGAATCCTGACTTCACTGCCTCTTGGATATTCACGTGTTGTTCTCTCCTCCTTGTCGGCTGAATCGCCGAGATCGACTGCACTGCTAGTTGGGACGCTACCTGAACCGGCGGCAGAGCGGGACTATTCGACTATTAATGTGTTGGAGGAGTAGATGAATCCCGGAATACAGAAGAGGCCTTTGTTCACAACTCTTGTTCTCGCCTTCATTGCGGCGTGCCTGATCGGCACCCCAGCGATGGCGGCGGCAGATACCTGGGTCGACCCCTCGGGCGGAAGGGACTCCGCTTCCGGATCGAGGTCGCACCCGCTGCGGAGCCTCACCGAGGCGTGGAATCGACTACCTCCCACCGCCTCCACACCAACCACGATCCAACTGAAGGCTGGCGACTACCGGAACTCGAGCCCCGTCTATTGGGAGAACCATTCCGGAACTTCAGCGGCGCCGATAATCATCCGCTCTGCCGACGGCAAAGGCAAGGCACTGCTTCCAGGGGTGAACCTGTTCGGTGTCTCCTGGATCGAGTTCCGTGGCATCAAGTTCCGCGACGGAGGGGATGTAGTCCATTGCGAGCAGTGCTCTCACTTCACCTTGAGGAACTCGATCGTGAGGGGAGTGGGCGCCCAGGAGACCTTCAAGGCGAACCAGAGCGAATGGGTATCGATCCTCGACAGCTCTCTCAGCGGCGCCGGCGACAACGTGATCGACATGGTCGCCGTCCGGCACGCACGAATCAGGAGGAACCGTGTCGCAAACGCCGAGGACTGGTGCGGCTACGCAAAGGGCGGCTCGGTGGATGTGATCGTCAGCTCGAACCTGTTCACGCGCTGCGGAACCGGCGGCTTCTCCGCCGGGCAGGGGACCGGCTTCCAGTTCATGGAGGCACCATGGCTGCAGTACGAGGCGGTCGGAGTGGTCATCCGTGGCAATACCGTCACTGAAACCGAGGGTGCTGCGTTCGGTGTGCAAGGTGGGTTCGATGTGCTGGTTGCCGACAACATCGCCCGACGGGTCGGCAGGCGCTCGCATGTGCTCGAGGTGGTATTCGGCAGCCGGTCCTGCGACGGGCAACCCGGCGATACGGGACGCGAGCGGTGCCAGCAGTATCTCGATCAGGGCGGCTGGGGAACCACCGTGGTCGACGACGGATCCAACGGAGTGGACATCCCGAGCCGTCACGTCCAGTTCTCGGGCAACGTGATCTACAACCCGGCTCCCTACCGATCGACCTGGCAACAGCTGACGATCTTCGGTGAGACCGGCGCGCAGCCTGGTACCGGTGTACCGGCTGACGGCGCCGCCGATGCCGATCTGCACTTCGACCGGAACGTGATCTGGAACGGACCGGCCTCGATGCCCTTGGGTGTAGGCGAGGGCACAGGCTGCGCTCCCTCCAACCCGACCTGCAACCCCACCCAGCTGCGCGCGGCCAACCGGATCAATACCCGTCTGCCGGTGTTGAAGCGGCTGCGAAGCGGACGCTACGTGAAGCGCGGATGGACAGTCGACTACACCCGTAACTCCCCTCTCGCACCCGAATGGAGCGATCTGCCGGCAGGCTCGGCACCGTGGTCGGCTTGGCCGTTCTAGCTCACGGCTGACTTACGCTCTAGCCTGAGTTCGTGATCAAGGAGGCCCTCGACAAGGCGATGGATCTGGCGGTCGTGCCCGGTTTCACCCGTATCGGCTACTCACTTCGCAGCCGCGGCTGGACCGATCCAACCGCCGGGCGGCCTCTTGCCGGGCAGGCGGTCCTGATCACCGGCCCGACCGCTGGGCTCGGCCGGGCAACAGCACGGGGGCTTACGCTCGCAGGCGCCGACCTGCACCTGGCTGTCCGAAACCTCCCCAAAGGCGAAGCGCTCGCTGAAGAGCTGCGCAAGGAGTCACCCGAAGCCACGGTGACCGTCTGGGAGTGCGATGTCTCCGATCTCGAATCGATCAGGGGATTCGCCGGGATCTTCTGCGACTCGGTCGATCGACTCGATGTGCTGATCCACAACGCCGGCATCCTCGCTCCCGAGCGCCAAAGCTCGGCACAGGGGTTCGAGCTGACCTTCGCGACCAACGCTCTGGGCCCGTTTCTGCTGACTGAGCTCCTGCTCGAGCCGCTCGAGCGGGGCGCTCCGGCGCGCGTGATCTTCGTCTCCTCCGGCGGCATGTATGCAGAGAAGCTGAATGTCGAAGACATCCAGTTGGCTGGTCGCGAGTTTCGCGGTGATCGCTTCTACGCACACACCAAACGGATCGAAGTGATCCTCGCCGAGCAGATCACCGAGCGCTACGGCGCGAAAGGCATCACCGGACACTCGTCGCACCCCGGCTGGGCCTATACCGCGGGGATGGCCGAGGCCCTGCCGAGATTCCACAAGCTGACCGGCCCGATCCTTCGCACCGCCGAACAGGGTGCCGACACGGTCGTCTGGATGTCACACGCCCCCGAGGTACTCGAGAGGCCGGGAGAGTTCTGGCACGACCGCGAGCCGAGGCCGAAGCACCGGATGCCTGCGACCAGAGAGACTCCTGCTGAGCGCGCGGAGATGTGGCGTCAGCTCGAGGAGCTGGCGGAAAGCTGAGGACTCAGTGACTAAGCGGTCTTGGCTCGGGTGCCGAGATCGCGGCACATGAAGTAAAGAGTCGGCGGGAAGGCTGCCCAGATCGGAGCGACCACCACGATGTTGAAGATGCCCTGGAGGATCGCGCCGGCCGTGTTGCCGAAGATGCTCAACAGCAACGAGCCGATGATGTTGAGGATGATCATCAGAACCACATAGGTCCAGAAGATCCGCCAGGCGTTCCCGGAGGCCAGCCGTGCGCTGACTCCGAAGTTGGCGAGCGCGGGGCGATCCTTGTTGAGCACCGTGGCAGGCAGCGCCATCGAGAAGTAGACGGCCGAGACGACGAAGCCTACGAAGAGGCTGAGGATGTAGGTGACGATCACGCCGAGCACCGCCCAGAAGCGGTCGGCTGCTGACTTGAGCAACTCGACCGGCCCCATCAGCTTGCGCTTCTTCTCCAGCTGTTCGACCAGGATCACCGTGCCGGCGTGGTAGAGCACCGAAACCACGATCCCTGCGACGAATCCGATGATGATCAGGATTACTCCGAGCGCACCCTCGACCTTGTCGGCGACGATATAGCCGACGACGATGGTGGCTACGGGGATGATGAAGGCGATGATCGCGGCCGGAATGAGGGTCTTGGCGCCGTTCTTGTAGTGGCTGAAGACAGCGGTGAGCGCGTCGCCGATCGAGATTCGCTTCTCCTGCGCTGCTTTTGGACGCGTTGCCACTGCAAGTGAACGTATCAGGCTCAGCACAGGTAAACCGAGTTTCGCCCCCTACAATCACCTGCGATGGCCCACTACGAAACGAGTTTCGTCTCACCCAAACCGATCGCCGACGCGTTCGCCTACTTGGCGGATTTCAGCAATGCGGCCGAGTGGGACGAAAACACCGAGTCGGTGAAGTGTCTAACCGGCGATCCGCTCGCCCTGGGTGCTCGCTACGAGGTGGTCACGAAGTTCGGCGGCCGCACCCTGACCCTGATCTACGAGACGATCACGCTCGAGGAACCTCATCGGGCTGCGCTCAGGTCCGAGTCGGGCCCAGTCGGGATCGAAGACACGATGACCTTCAAAGAGGTGGAGGGCGGCACCGAGATCCACTACCGAGCGCAGATCTCTCCCAAAGGCGCGGCGAAGCTGTTCGATCCGGTCTTTCACCTCGTCTTTCAGGCAGTGGGCGGCCGTGCCGCCAAGGGCCTGAAGCAGGCTCTCGGCGCCGCCTGACCAACGGCATCCTCATCCCGCGCGCGAAGGCCGGAAGCGGCTAGCCTCCACTGCCCATGATCGCCTTCGGTTGCGCGATGACCTCGCCGGACAAGTACGAAGCATTTGCCAAACCCGGCATCGACCTGGTCGCTGAACCCGACTCGAAGATCCACCTCTACCGCAGCAAGGGATCGATCTTCCGCAACTACAACATGATCCTCGACCTGGTCAAGGACGAGCCGGATCTCGAGGCGCTGGTGCTCTTCCATCAGGACTCTCAGATCGTCGAGCCGGACTTCTGCGACCGGATCCGTGCCGCGCTTGCCGACCCCGAGGTAGCGATCGTCGGCTGCATCGGGGTAGTCGGTGCCCGCAGCATCGCCTACTGGGAGGGTTCAGAGGTCTGGGGCTCGTTTACTCACCGCTACTACGAGTTCGGTGGCGGAGACATCCCCGGGCTCGGCTGGCAGCGCGAAGCGCACATGCCTCCTTATGCCAGGACCGGAGAGGTCGACACCGTCGACGGGTTCGTTCTCTGCCTCAGCCCGTGGGCCGTGAAGAACCTTCGCTTCGACGAAACCCTCGGCAAGCTCCATGGCTACGACCTCGACATCTGCCTGCAGGCTAGAGAGCAGGGCAAGAAGGTCGTGGTGGCTGACTTCCGGGTGATCCACCACCACTCGCTCGAGTTGATCAACGATGTGGATGGCTGGGTCGAGGCTCACATGAAGGTCGCCGAAAAGTGGGACGGCCGGATGGGAATGGTCGGCCAAGAGCCCGGTGACTGGAAGGAGCGCGCCCGTCGTGCCGAGGCACGAGCCGAGGCCGAGAAGATGATCGCCGGGGCGAACGTGTACATCGCACAGGCGCGGGTCAACGAGGCGAGGCGGCCGAGCTACTGGCTACATGCGCTGCTGCGGAAGATTCGCCGCAGGTTCAAGTCCGACTTCTACCTTTGATCGTCGTCCGGGATGGCGGCGAAGGCCTCGCCCAGCTTCTCTGCATCTGATGGGCGCGGACCGCCCATCTCGATAGCCCGCTCGATGTCTTCGACCGAGACCGCGGGGGTGCCGAGGTTGCGGATCTTGGACATCAGCTCGGCTGCTTTGAAAGTGCCGGAGTGGGCCAGCTGGTGCAGCATGCGTGCCTGAACATCTCGGCGAACGAGATGTTGGACCCTGTTGGCCTCGAGCCGGGCCAGCAAGGGGTTGCGATCGTAAGGGGCGAGCAGATCGCCAACGGCTTGTGACCAGGGCGCTGATTCCGGCCAGATCACACCGAGGCCGAAGAAGGCGGGGATGATCGCGAGCTTCAAGCCCGAGCCCTGCTCGGTCTCGAGGAAATCCTCGATCGCGGTCAGCGTTCCGTTGCGAGGGCCGCCCTCGCGCACCGCAGCGCACTCGTAGAAGAGGCCACTTTCGGCCAGACCTGGGTCCGCAGGGTCGAGCCAGACCTCATGCTCGACCGGCTGACGGAACTCGTCGGGAATCCTCTCGGGTGCGTAGTAGGTGTCGCGTCGGGCATGCGGCCAGCCGATGTCGTGGAGCAATACGAGCGGAAAATCTGTTCCATCAGCGGTCGCCCGGGCAGCAATTGCTTCGAGTTCACGAGTGACCGTGAACCAGTTGTGATCTCCGTCCACGATGGCTGAGTCGAAACGCGGTGCAGCCGGTATCGCCTCGAGGCTGGTCTTTTCGATCACGGTCAGGTCGGGGTGAGCGGCCTGCACCGCTCGCAACTCGTCGGGCGGGTCTATCTCCACCGCAACGACCCCCGCATCGTGTTTGCCTGCCCAATCGAGCAGCGCCTCGGTCAACCGGCCCTGAAAGGCACCTATCTCGAGGATCATCTTTACCCCGGCCGCGTCGAGGCAGCCGTAGAGGATCTCACCGTAGTCAGAGATAGAGGCTCCCCACTGGTAGCGATCATCCGGCGGAATGAAGGCTTCGTCTTGCTGGTTTTCGGGCGGCATTGAATTCATCTGGTCGTGTGAGTGCGGGCAACCACGCTGGCACGGTATAGCGTTTTGAGAGATGAACGCCACCGACGAGAGCAAGGTACTGCCGGGGATCGAACAGATTCGAGCTCGACAGCCGCGTCTGAGAGAAACGGTTGCAGCCGATGCCCGAATGGTCGCATCGTGCAGGAACGAGCGACATGAGTTTCGCTCAGCACTCGACGGCTTCTTCCAGGTGATCAGGCTGGTCTGGGTCAGCGATGCGTTCGCAGCGCAGCTGCTCTACCGGCTCAAGGTCTGGTTCGAGGTACATCGGGTTCCGCTGATGCCGCGACTCCTCCATCGCCTCGCGATGATGACCGCGCAGGTCGCGATTGGAAGCCCCGTGATCATCGGCCCCGGGCTTTACCTGGTGCACGGTCAGGTCGTGATCGACGGAATCGCGGAGATCGGGCGTGGCGTGGAGATCGCTCCGTTCGTGACGATCGGACTCAGATCCGGAAACTTCCAGGGCGCGAAGATCGGAGACAACGTCCGGATCGGCACCGGCGCGAAGATCATCGGGCCAATCCAGGTAGGCAGCGGAGCCACCATCGGCGCGAACGCGGTCGTAGTGGACGACGTCCCCGATGGCGCAACGGTGGTGGGAGTTCCCGCCAAGCCGGTCGGGTAACGGCCACTTCCGCGGGTGTTACGCTTGCTTGGCGAGCCGCCCGAGCGGCGATCGACCTCAGGAGGATGAGCAACAGAGATGTTCTTCAAAGACAAAGCGAAGCGCAAACGCAAACGAATCGGAAACCTCAAGTCCTTTCAGGGGAACAAGCCGGAGGCCGTCGAAGCGGACGACTTCGACTCGGTCGAAGCGATCTTCGCGGAGATAGAGAACCTCTCCGCTGATCCCGCCAAGCGCGAAGATCCTGCCGTCGCCGCTCGAATCCTCCAGCTCCGGCACTGGGCGGGAGCACGCTTGGCTGGCAAGTCGAAGAAGCCTTCGCCCTACCCGAAGCCGGAATACTCGAACTTGCCCGAGCCGGGTCTCGTACCCGAGACGACTCTCGCCGAAGCCACCCCTGAGATGATCCGAGGGGCGCTTCTGCAAAACGGGTGCCTCTTGATCAGAGGGGTCGTACCCCGTGAGGTGGCCGAGGGGCTTGCCACCGACATCGAGCGGGCCTACGAGATCCGAACTGCGGTCAGCGAGGACCGAGCAAACGGTGAATCGAAGGGTTGGTACGAAGAGTTCTCACCGGATTCGCCCTACTTCTCCACGGTCGACCGGGGCTGGATAGGAGGCGGTGGCGGACTCCTCGCAGCAGACTCGCCGGTGATGCACGCCAAGATGCTTGCGGCATTCACCGAGGCCGGGCTGAGCGACTTGATCGCGGGTTATCTGGGCGAGCCGGCCGCGATCTCCGACCAGAAGTGCACCCTCAGGAAGACCCCGCCGAGCGCCGGTCGCGGCTGGCACCAGGATGGATCGTTCATGGGTGAGGTCAAGGCACTCAACGTGTGGATGGCCCTGACGCATTGCGGGGACACCGCGCCCGGAATGGACATCGTCCCGAAGCGGATCGACGAGATCCTCCCCTCAGGCACCGAAGGAACGGAGATCTCGATCCAGATCCACGAGGACATTGCGCGAGGAGCCGCCGGTGAGGGCGGAGTCGTCCGGCCGATCTTCGAGCCCGGGGATGTGCTGCTCTTCGACGAGATGTTCCTCCACACGACCGCGGCGGATGCGGCAATGCCCAACACCCGCTACGCGATCGAGAGCTGGTTCTTCGGTGCCTCGGCCTTTCCCGAGGATTACGTACCTATCGCCGCCTAAGCGGACTTCCGCGGAGCCTGTCCACCCTGGGCGCGCGCGCCGAAGCGATGAGCCCAGCGACGAATTGGCTGCTCGACGAACCTGGCTGAGAGGTAGCCGTAGAGGATCGCCAGCGGGACTACGAAAAGCGTCAGCTTCGCCAGATGCGACAGATCAGGAACCTGTCCGAAGTCGAGGAGGTTCAAGGCGATCGCAATCAAGATGACGTGAGATAGATAGATGCCGTAGCTGATATCTCCGAGCTTGCGTACTGGAGTGTTGGCAAATGGCCGCTGTATCCACCTCGGAGCCACGGTGATCGCCAGCATCGTTGCCCCCAGCACGAGAGAGAATCCGACGCTCAACAGAGGCGGCTGATACGCGTAGGAGAGCAGGGCGTGAGTCGACACACCGTCGATACCAGCCCAGATACCGAAACCGGCAAACAGGATCAGGCATCCAAGAGCCGCTGCACCCCGCTGGAACTCGCTACCGGGCGGACGACCTGATTTCGTCAGCTGAACATAGGCCCACGCAGCTGTCATGCCCGAGGCAAAAGAGAGAGCCCAGGCGGGCAACTGATTGATGCCACCAAGGCTCGTCTGCAGGCCAGGGTCGAAGCCGAGGGCCTCGACCAACCTCGGAAGTTCGGGGAGGAACTTCTGCCAGCCCACCGTTATGGCTCCCGCGATGGCCAGCCCGATCAGAGGGTGGCGTGCATACCAACGGGCGATGAACGGAAGGACGACATAGAAGCCGACCTCGATCGAAAGCGTCCACAGCGGCGCGTTGAGTCGAAACCCGGGTTCCAGGTTGTGATCGATCCAGAACATCGGGGTCTGGAGGAAGAAGACGTGGCCGATCGAGCCCACCCAGGTTGGATTGTCGAATCCCGGCATCAGGAAGGCCAGGATGATCGTGATCACGAGCGCAAGCCAGTAGGCGGGAGCAAGACGCGCGGCTCGGCGAAGAGCGTAGGGCCCCACCGATCCGAAGTCGCCCATCCTGGCAACCGTCGGCAAGAAGACGACGAATCCCGAGACGACGAACAGAACCTCGACCGCCCGACCGAGGAACCCCCAGACCAAGATTGCCTGAATGCTTTCGTTGCCGTCAGCTGCGTACTGCTCGATCGTGAGCAGGTGCAAAGCAACGACCGACATGATCGCGAAGGCACGGAAACCGTCGAAAGCCGGGACGATTGGAAGTCCAGACGCTGAGCGGAAGTCCTTACCCGGGTCTTCCATGTGCGGAACCTCCTGCTCAGCACGCTTGATGCGGCCGAACAGTCCGGAGAACTTCTCGGTGAATGCGGTCACTCGCTCTGAGTTCCCTGGAGAGCCGAGACAGGCGGCACAGCCGATGCTCCGGGGAACCCCCGGCGCTCGGCCTCGGCCGCTGCCCGGTCGAGTCCGCCGTGTTCCAGCGCTGCGACCGGTGTGTGGCCACGCCAGATCACTCCCTTGCCGCGCTCACGCACCGTGACCTCCAGCGTGCCGCCCAAATGCTCGAGCGCTCCGGCGACATTCCTTCGCTCCCGAGGCAACGGCACAGGGAGCAGGTGCGACTCGCCCAGAGGCGACCGACCCTCGATCTCGATTCGCCAGCGCGGACTCCTGCCGGCAAGCGACCAGGTGTCATCGCTGACCTCAGCCGAGACTGGAGAGACGCCGGGGTTGCCGAGCCTGATCAACCTGCCATCTGGCAAACGCACCACGACCGCTGTCACCTCGGTGCTGATACCGGCAGACTTGATCTCACCTCCGGCAAACGCAACGCAAGCCGCCTCCTCTGCAAAACCCTGAGCTTGGCCCCACCACCAGGAGTCAGGGAATCCACCCCGGCCCCAGTTCTTCTCGGCGTAGACCTGCCATCCGTCGAGCTCCCAGACCTCGCCGCCGAGACGGGCGATGCCTGATGCCTTACCACCGAGAAGCCACGGGTGCCAGTACTGGTTGAGCGCCGGAACGGCCTGAAAGATGCTCGAGCCACCAAGCGATCTGCGCGACCATCCCACAGGAGAAGCCACCCTCACCTCGAGCCCAGCCTCGGAACCGAGCGCAACGGTCAGGCTGTCGGCCGATCCATCAAAGGCAGTCCCCGCCCGCACGCCGAGCGCATCCGGATCGGCCCAGCCCTCAGGATGCTCGATCGCCTCGAGAAAGCCATTCGGGTGAGCACCGAGCCCGAGAGTCGACCAGGTACCGTCGTCGGCCAGGTTGACCCCGCAAAGCGCTATGAGAACCCGGCCGTCGCCACGCGGAGCGGTGAAGCGCCAGAAATACCCCTCCATACGGACCCCTGGATGGGCCTTCAGCGGATCTCCCCACGGAAGGTCGGCACCTGTGCCCCGAAATGCGTCGATCAAACCCATCTGCGAAGTATCGCTGTCGGAGAGCATCTTCGTGAGCAAGCGGAACTCTGGTTTCGCAGGCGTGTTCAAACAAGCAGGTATGAAGTCTCTCCGAACGACATACGAAGCAATGAGCACTGCAGGCACCGGCACACCCCCGCACGCCCGCCGGATAGTGCACAATGGACCAATGGCGCGGCGCATTCGAATGGTCACGGGAGGACTGCTCGCAGCAGCAGCGCTGCTGGTGCCAGCGTCGCTTGCCTCGGCCGACGAAGAGATCCTCAGCCGCGCGACCTACGACGACATGAGCACCTACAGCTGTCGCAGCGGTCCATACACGATGCAGCCGGGCCAGAACCTGAACCTGTTCAGAGGCCTAAACAGCACCTGCCCTAGCGCACAGAAGCTCAGCGGCCCCGGTCCCGCCAACCCGTTCGGCAATAGCTCGACCGTGCTCGGATACATCACCCGGTTCCAGCCGAACATGGTCGAGATCAAAGGTGACGGCTCGACGGTCACACCTCGGGTGGACGACCTGCACCTGCACCACGTGGTCTGGCTTTGCGACGGCTGCGGGGATCAGCAGCGCGGGCAGATCCGCTTTGCCGCTGGCGAAGAGAAGACCTACGTCAAGCAGCCACAGGGCTACGGTTTCGCGGTCTACGGAGGCTCCAACTGGGGGCTGAACTACATGATCCACGACCTGCAAGACATCCCTGATCGCCAGATCTACATCGAATGGGAGATCGACTGGACTCCGGCCCTTTCCACCTCCGGTCAGACGATCACGCCGCTCTACGGCAAATGGCTCGATGTCGCAGGTGACAACATCTACCCGGTATTCGATGCCGAAAAGGGCTTCGCCAACACCCAGGACGGCAAGTACACCTTCCCCGAAGACGTACCCGTCAATCCCTCGCAAGCCGGATACGAAGAACGCAGCAAGATCGCTACGGGCAGCAACGGCTGGGTCATGGGCGAAAACGCGACCCTGATGTTCTGCGCCGGTCACCTCCACCCGGGCGGAACGAATGTCGACCTCCAGGTTCGACGTGACCTCAACAGCGACGGTGACCGCTCCGACCCCGGAGAAGAGAAGCTCGTCTTCCGATCCAACGCTCGCTACTACGAGCCCGCGGGTGCCGTGAGCTGGGATGTCTCGATGAAGGCAACCCGTCCGAGCTGGAGGGTCGAGGTCAAGCCTGGAGATGAAGTTCGCGTGAGCGCTACCTACGATGTCTCGAAAGCATCTTGGTACGAGGGGATGGGGATCATGCCTTGCACGTACGTATTCGGCCACAACGAGTCCGGCTCGGCAGACCCTTGGGACGATTCATCTCAAGCTCAGGCAATGCTCGACGCGGGAGGCATCCTCACCCACGGCCAGTTGGTGGAGAACATCGACGACAAAGCCAACAAGCCGCTCGGGCTCGCCGATCCGCGCAAACTGCCGAACGGCAAGCTGGTGCCGAAGAGCGGCATCAAGCTGATCGATTCCTTCTTCACCCTCGGCGGCTTCTCGGCCCAGCGGGGCTTCCCGGCAGGTGCCATGCGCCCCGCGATCATCCGCCCGGGCCAAAGCGTCAAGTTCACCAACCTCGATGCGCTTTCGAGTTCATCTGTATTCGACCAGACATGGCACTCGATCACCTCGTGTGCAGCTCCCTGCAACCGCGGCTCAGGCATCGGCTACCCGCTGGCCAACGGACCGGTCAAGTTCGACTCGGGGCAGCTTGGTTACGGAAACTTCGGCCAAGAGGGTCAAGACGGCGTTACGAACGCCGAGGTCGTGACCGGTTCGAACGTATTCACCACACCACGCCTCCGAAAATCTGGGACCTACACCTACTTCTGCCGAATCCATCCGTTCATGCGTGGCTCGATCAGAGTTGCAAAGAAGAAGTAGACCCACCGGAACTTCGCGCGAAAGCGCGTGTTAGGAGTATGAGATGAAGCGCAACAGCCCAACCCGCAAGAAGCTATTTGCACTGATCGCCACCACAGCAGCCTTGGCTGTGGCCGCAGTGGGGAGTGTTCCCATGGCGTCGAGCGCAACCACCGTTCAGGCAGGGTCTGGTGGTAGAAACGTCTTCACTCCCAAGACCGTGACCGTAAGCAAGGGCTCACGCGTCACCTGGAACTTCAGCGGGTATCACAACGTCCAAGGCAAGGGATGGAGCAGCCCCTTCAAAAGCAGCGGCACCTGGAGTCGGGTCTTCCGCTCCACGGGAAGCTTCAACTACCGCTGCATCATCCACCCCGGCATGACCGGCAAGGTCATCGTCCGGTAACGCTCAAGATCCTCTCCCTGACAAAGAGCCCTTCGCGAGTGGCCGACGGCTAGGATCTCCGCATGGGTGAGTGGTCCGACGAGTTCTTTCGCGACTGGCAGAAGGCCTGGAACACGGGTACCGAGGCGGTGCTCGAGTACGTCACCGACGACATCGAGTACTGGGATGTAACCCTCGAGCAGCCGATTCGCGGTCGCGACGCCTACGCGACCTACTGCGACGGCTTCTTCGCGGCCTTCACCGAACTCGACTGGACCATGCGCGAACCGGTGATCCACGAAGGAGAACGTGTGGCCGAGCCCTGGGCTTTCCGCGGACTCAACTCAGGACCCTTGTGGATAGGACTGCCTGCGACGGGTCGTCGGCTAGAGAGCAAAGGCACCGATATCTTCGAGTTCCGCGATGGCAAAGTCTGCCG
The DNA here is from genome assembly GCA_040375675.1 of Thermoleophilales bacterium. GTDB lineage: Bacteria > Actinomycetota > Thermoleophilia > Solirubrobacterales > 70-9 > CAIUSP01. The sequence goes on from JBEIRY010000006.1 coordinate 25,350, forward strand.
AGAGCACTCCTTCTACGACGTCACCTCGAACCTTCGCCAGCTGGGGCTCTGGCCCGGAATAGGCAGCATCGGAGAGCGGCTGGTGATGGGCGCAGGTAGCAGCGCTGTCCATGCAAACCGCCTGATCGGTCGAATCCCGATCCCCGGCAGCTAGGCAAGAGACATCGAGCACTTCCACAAGTCCATCCCCGGCTGGTTTACCTTCCCGCGCCTCTATCGCAGAGCGGTCGCCAACTCAGCAGAGGACGGAACACTGGTCGAGGTGGGCTCCTTGATGGGAAAGTCGATTTCATTCCTCGCAGTCGAGGCCGTCAATTCTGGTGCCCATCAAAGGATCATCGCTGTCGACAGTTGGTGGGACCAAGTTGCGGTCACTTCGGACGAGACATTCGAAGGCGAGGAAACCTACCGGCGCTACCTGCAAAACATCGAACCAGTCTCTGACCGGGTGGAGACCATGCGTCTGAGCTCACTCGATGCGGCAAAGCAGTTCGCAGACAGGAGTTGCGACTTCGTCTTCATCGACGCCTCACACGAGTTCGAGGATGTTCTAGACGATCTCCGCGCCTGGTACCCAAAGGTGAAATCGGGTGGCGTCTTCGCCGGTCACGACTACCACTGGCCCGGGGTCTCGCGGGCCGTACACGAGTTCGCCGTGGAGCAGGGCCTCAGGCGTCCCAGGATGACCGAACTCTGCTGGGTGATCGAGGTTGGCAGCGATGGCCGAAGCAGAAGACAGCGCCTGGAGGACTCGCTCAGGAGCCCGTTCGAGCGTATCTATGGCGCTATCGCCAGCGGACGTTACGAACTGCTGATCCGCCGCCGCAAACGACTGCGGGCCACGAACTGAGCGATCAAGGCGGGGCGGGGCGGGGATCGAGCGCTGAGGCAGTTTGCCCTGAGATCTCATCGAGAGACTTACCCTTGGTTTCGATCCGGAAGGCATAGGTGACGCCGAGCGCCACCAGCGATGTACCGGCGACCAGAAAGAGGGTGACGCTGGTTCCGAGACTGTCGAGCAAGATCGGAAAGAGGAATACGCCAAAGGCCGCGCCCATCTTGGCCATACCGGCAGCGAAACCGTGGCCCGCCGCCCGCATCTCCGACGGGTAGACCTCTGCTGGCAGCGCGAAGGTCGTGGCGTTCGGGCCCATGTTCATGAAGAAATTGAAGAAGGCAAACGCCACCCCGATAACCGCGATGTGTGCCGTGCCTTTGCCCGGGAACAACTCGGCAGCGCCAAGCACCGTCAGGGCAACAGCCATCACGGCAAAACCTGTCAACTGAAGTCTGATCCTGCCGAGGCGATCGACCAGAAGGATCGCGGCGCCGAATCCGAGTACGAGGAACACATCAAGCAGTGCCGTGCCCTCAGTCGAGATGATGTCCTTCTGGATGAAGGTCTCTCCGGCGCCGTCGAAGGCGATGGCGGCAAGCAAGGTCGGAGTGAACACGCCAACACCGTAAGTCGCGATATCCATCAAGAACCAGGGAACCGAGGTAAAAATGGTCCGGCGGATCATGTCGCGCTTGAAGAGCCTCGGCTGGAAGAGAGCCTTCAGCCCCTCGGGTGGCTCCTCGCCCTTGTGGCGATCCACCTCGGTCACCTCGATCGGCGTGTCGCACAATGCCTCGGCAACCTCGACGGCCTCTGCTTCGCGGCCGTTTTGAGCCAACCAACGAGGGCTTTCCGGGGTTCCGCGTCGCAGCCAGATGATCACGAGCGCCGGCACCACGCCGAACAGGAGCATCAGCCTCCAGGAGTGGACCTCGGGAATCAGATTCAAGATCACGACACCGACGAGAGCGCCCAAGAGAATCCCTACCGCCTGCAGGGAAAACGCTGCGACCAGCGATCTGCCGCGGGTCTTGCTCGGCAACACCTCCGCGAGATACGAGGCCGCGATCGGATAGTCCAGTCCGATCGCGACTCCAAGCAAGAGACGGAAGACGATCAAGAGCCAGACGTTGGGAGCGAAAAAGCAGGCAACCGTGAAGACGACGAACATCCAGAGATCCACCTGAAAGATCTTTCGTCTACCGACCTTGTCTCCAAGGGGTCCGAGCAGCGCCGACCCGAAGATCGCTCCGATAATCGCTGCTGCCGAGACGAGGCCTTGGGTAGCAGCACTCAAGGCGAAGTCCTCCTTGATCAACGGGCTGGCGACACCGATGATGAAGAAGTCGAAACCGTCGAGCAAGATCCCGAGACCGGCGAGCAGCCAGAACCGCCGATGCAGCTTGGTAAACCGAGCCTGATCGAGCGCCTCGCCGAGAGGCTTCGCAGCAGCGGTGGTCAAGCGATCTTCTTCACGCAGGCGGGGGCGGGCATGACGCCCAGATTATTGACTCAAACGTAGAGGTTGTGCCCTTTTGGTTAAGGGAGCTCTAGCCCTCTCCACCACCGACCCGGATGGCGGGGCGGTCCTTGGCGTAAATCGAAGTGAGGGCCGCAATCAGCTTGCGCTGCTCGACGTCGGTCAGCCTGGCGTTCTTGTGGATCAGTGTGTAGTTCCACGGCGGCATCTCGCCGGAGCTGATCTGCTCGGTAACTTCGCCGATATCGGGCTGGGGCTTATCCCACTCGGAGATGTTGAACTTGCTGCGCCCCTCATCGACATGGTTTTGGACCAACCACGACATCGGAGCAATGTTCGAGTACCACGGCCAATTGGTCAGGTTGCTGTGGCAGTCGCCGCAGGCATCGGTGAACAGTTGACGAGTTTCGGCATCGGGAAACCTGGCGGCCTGTGTCACCGGAGGATTATCGTGCGAACGTCCGTAAGGCACGAGCTGGATCAAACCGAAGAGAACGATTCCAACTGCAACCAGCCAGGCGATTCGCTTCTTCCATGAGGCGTTACGAACTTTCTCGATCAAAGAGGACTCCTTCTCGGGGGTGGGCAGGTTCGCTCAACTCAACCAGCCTTAGCTAAGGGTGGGATTAGAGAAATCTTCGGTCCGGCCTAGACTTCACGCATCCGCCCCGATAGCTCAGCTGGATAGAGCGACTCCCTCCTAAGGAGTAGGCCGCAGGTTCGAATCCTGCTCGGGGCGTAAAGCGACTAAGCGTCGCGATCGAGACGATCCGGATAGAGATCGTCGATCGTGAAAAGCGGTGTGTAAGGGGCCTCGGCAGCCTGCTCGATCGCCTCGCCGCCGCCAGCAAGGCGGTCGAGCACCGAGATCACGCCAACAATCTGGTGGCCCTCCTCGCGGATCCTCTCGATCGCCTGGATCGTCGAGCCACCCGTGGTAACGACATCTTCGACCACGAGACACTTGGTCCCGGGTTCGAGGATCGGACCCTCGATCCAACGCTGCAGTCCATGATCCTTCCGTTCCTTGCGCACGAAAAAAGCAATCAGGCCATCTCCAGCAGGATCTCCTATAGCGGCCGAGGCGAGCGGATCGGCCCCCATCGTCAAACCGCCAACCGCCACTGCCCCCCGCTGCACTGCCTCGGCGGCGATCAGCGTGCCTACGGATCTAAAGCCATCCGGGCGCAAGATCGCCCGCTTCACATCGACGTAGTACTCGGCCTCGGCTCCGCTCGAGAGGGTCACCTTCCCGATGACGAGCGCATGCTCTTGGAGTTCGGCGAGTAGAGACTCGCGGGCGTTGGCCGGATCGGTCACGCGCTGGATCCTATTCAGCGGGCGGGCGCAGAAGCGGTGCGGCTACTGGTAGACGTAGATCGTCATCCCGAGGTCGATCCAGTTGTAGATGAAGACCGAGTACGGGATCGGGTTACGAACACAACCGTGAGATGCGTTGTAGTTCGGAACCGAGGAGTAGCCGTGCGTCGCGTAGTTACCGCTGAAGTAGACCGAGTAGTACATCATCTTCGGGTTGTAACCCGGCTGTCGCAGATAGAAGTGGAACTTGCCCTGGATGGTTGGCGAGCTGGGGGCACCGGTCGAGACGTGGAAGACATGCACCGCCTTGCCTTTCCTGATGAAGGCCATCACCTGGCGGGAGATGTCTACCTCGACGTGAGTCCCCGCACCTGGATGCTTCGGTTTGAACTCGCCCTTGCCTTCGAGCAGCAAACGGAAGATCTTCCTCGAATAAGACGAGTTCCAGCTCATCCCGTTGACCTTGCGGAATGCCAGCATCGCGAGCCGCGAGCTCCAGTTGAGTCGACGCGAAACCGCTGCCTGGTGGTAGCCGGCGTCGCGGAGGAGCTTGTTGAAGAACTTGGTCCTCGCGCCCGCACCGAGGTGTCCGGGGACCGCGACCTTGAAGCTCACCGGATTGGACCTCGAACCACCCCACTCACCGTAGATCGTGTACTTGCAGCAGGCACGTGTCTCGAGCGTCCAGGAAAAGGCACCAGTTACGGGGTCGGTTTCGACCTTTGCCGCATCGACTTTGCGCTTACCCGTATAGGCGCGGATCGTCACCTGGGCACCCGGAGTCGGTGTGGGTATCGACCCCTCGACCCGAACCTTGCGCAAGACGCCGACGACTCTGGGATTGCCCTTGACCGCGATCTCGACCGCATCGCCTGGACACGGAACGCCCTTCGTGGAGGGACCGGCGGCGGGAGACGAGCAGACAGCGCGATCCGCTGAATCGCCAGAGGGAGCAGCCGCAGATGCAAAGCCCGGTACAGCCGTTAGAGCAACGGCCGCGAGCGTCGCGGTGAGTATGTACCTCTTCCCCCTGCCAGTCATCTTCATCTCTTGGACATTCTGCCGCATCTGACGGCGATTGGGAAGATCTAGGCCAGCAAGCGGCGTCGAAGTGCCCTGACCGGTATCGGGAAGAGGGCCAGAGATACGACCAACAACCAGACGGTATGAATCGCTATCTGGGCGGCCTGCGGACCGGTGGCAAGACCCCTAGTAATCTCGACCAGGTGGTACAGCGGGCTGAACCACGCCACCACCTCGACCCAGTGCGGCAAGTCGGTGAACGGGAAGAAGATCCCCGAGAAGAGGAACATCGGGGTTACCCCGAGCGTGAAGTAGTAGCTGTAGTAGTCGATCCGGCCAACCAGCGAGGTAAAGGCGTAGCCGATCGCCGAGAAACAGAGGCCACCGATGAAGACGAACGGGGGCATGAGAAGCGCCCAGGGCGAAGAGATCAACCCGAACGCAGCAACTACCAGCGCAAACACCGTCCCGTAGACCATCGCTCGAGTAGCACCCCAAAGGATGTCGCCGGCGGCGAGATCCTGTACTTCAACCGGTGTGGCAAGAACCGCGTCGTAGAGACGGTCTTCGTTCATTCGCATGTAGACGTTGTAGGTCGTCTCGAACGACGCAGCCCAAAGCGCCGCTGACGCGATCAGACCGGGTGCCAAGAACTCGCGATAGGGAACGCCGTCGAGGGTGGCGATGTAGGTACCGAGCCCAAATCCCAGTGCGATCAGATAGAAGAGCGGGTCGAGGAATGTGGGGAGCAGCGCTCCCTTCCAGAGCTTCGAGAAGACTTTTGCGTTGCGTCGCCAGACAGCGAAGGCATATCGAGGTGCCGGAATCATCTCCTTACTCCCTCAGACTCCGGCCGGTCAACTTGAGAAAGACATCCTCGAGCGTGGCCCGTCGGGCAAGCGCCGACTCCAGCGGAAACCGGTCATGGTCATGGCGAGCGAGCACCGCCTCGGCATCACCGGTGAATAGGAGGATCGTGGCGGGACCGCGTTCGATACCGAGCAGGTCCTCACCGGCGAGCGAAGCGATCAGCCCCTCTTCATCGCAATCGGCGAGTGGGCGTAACTCCAAGGCTTCAGCGCCGACACTTTCGACGATCAATTCACTGGGCCGACCATCGGCGACGATCTTCCCCTCGTCCATGATCACCAGACGGTCACAAAGCCGCTCGGCCTCGTCCATGTAATGGGTCGTGATCACGAGGGTGACTCCGCGCTGCTTCAACCTCTCGAGAGAATCCCAGACGGCGAGGCGCGCCTGAGGGTCGAGGCCAGTCGTCGGCTCATCCAAGACGATCAGATCCGGATCGGCGATCAATGCTCTGGCAATCAAGAGGCGTCTCTTCATCCCTCCGGAAAGTTGCCTGGGCTTCTCGTCGGCTCGATCACTCAGCAATGCGAACTGCAGCAACTCTTCCGCCTTCACCTCGGCATCAGGGCGGCTTATGCCGAAGTAGCTCGCCTGTTGGATCAAACCTTCGCGAAGGGTCAGCTCACCATCGAGGTTCGTCTCTTGAGCGACCACACCGACTCGGGCCTTCACCGCTCGCCGCTGCGTGACGATGTCGTCTCCAAGGACTTCGAGTTCTCCGCCGCCTGGACTCGAAAGGCCGTAGATCATCCGCATCGTCGTCGTCTTGCCTGCTCCATTCGGCCCGAGAAAGCCGAAGCACGACCCGCCCGGAACCGTGAAGTCGATTCCGTCGACCGCAACTCGGTCGCCGTAGCTCTTTCGCAAGCCGGTCGCACGAACTGCCTCTTTGCTCTCGGTCTGAGGGTTCACGCGGCGACCAAGGCGATGCTGTTGTTCAGGACATGGATCAGGATGCAGGGCCAGATCGAGCCGGTCCGGTTGTAGATCCAAGCCAGCGCTACCCCGAAAATGCTCAGAGGTATCGCGGCAGTTGGTCCGCTCGTCACATGAGGGATGCCAAAGGCAAGGCCAGAGAGGATCGCTGCGGGCCAAAGCGAGAATCTGGTCCTGAGACCAGCAAAGAGCATGCCGCGAAAGAAGACCTCCTCGGCAACGGGAGCGACCACCGCGATCGTCAATACCGCGAGCACCACGATCGCTGCGTTGCCATCGCGAAGACCTAGTTCCCCGGCGATGTCGTCCTGCTCGGGAGTCAGCACGAAGGCCGCAAACAACAGCGCCAACACGTAGTAGCCACACAAGACCAAGAGAGCGATCCCGAACTGACGCGGCCGGGTCTTGCGGAAACCAAGCAACCCGAGAGCGCCCCGAAGGCCTGCGGGCTTCCAGCGTGAAGCAACCAACAGAGCAAAGACGAACATCGCAAGGGCAAAGAGGAACTGGGCGACCAGGAGCGCTGGCTTCGAATTGAGATCGGAATCGAACGGCAGCACCAGCAGCGGTGCAAAAAGGCCTCCTGCGATCAGGCCGGCGAACAGGACGAGAACAGCTTCACCAGCTCCCCACGGAAGCTTCCAGAGCGCACGGGGATCCCGCTGGTTGCCGTCTGACGGAGTCTTTGAAGGGCCTCCCTTCTCCACCTCGGGGGGATTGGATGCGTCGACCATCCAGGTCGCACCGAGCGATCCCTTCTTTGCGCCAGCGCTGCCCCCCGCCGGAGTCAATCGCCCTCCAGGTGATGCTCGATCTCCTCCAGAGAAGAAATCACCTTGAGGCCCTCGGGCAACTCCGAATCCGGAGCGCTCGAGTCACGGTCGAGCAGCAAAGGGCGAACTCCCACTCCCTGCGCTCCGACCACATCTTCTTCCAAGGTGTCGCCAACATGTATCGCCTCATCTGCTTCGCACCCAGCGAGCTCGAGCGCGAGGAGGAACGGATCGGGTGAAGGCTTGGAAGAGCCGGCCTGTGCGGACGAGACGACATCGTCGAGCAACGACATCAATCCGCAGCGATCGAGCACCTCGCCCAGAGAAACATCCCAGTTGGAGAGGCAGATGATCCTGATCTCGCGATCTCGCAGGCCTTCGAGGGCACTTTGAGCGTCGGGGAATGGAGAAAAGCGAATTGCCTCTACCAACTGATCGGCCGTAATCTCATGACCAAGTTGGTCGGAGAGAACGGTCGCGCAGCGGTCGCGCAGCTCAGCAAGGGACTCGGCATCACGACCTTCCGATGCATGCTCGCGGTAGTAGCCCATCTCGGCCTTGACCGCACCGACCAGATCCTGATCCGAGATCTCCTCCGGCACCAGGGGACGCAGACCGACCCACGGTGGCTCCAGATCCACCAGCGTTCCAAGCGCATCGATCAAGACTGCTTCTGTTGCGGTCACTTTCTTTCTCCGTTAGCTGCCGAGGGGCATAGCCTTCAATTTGAAGGAGGGATTGAACGACCATGCTAGGGGAGCAATGAACAACGGCTTCTGGGACACATACGGAGATCCAATCGCCGCGACAGTAGCGGTCATCGGATCGATCCTGCTGGCCTTCGCGGTCGATCGGTTCCTGCTTCGGCGCGCCGAAAAGGCCGCGATGAGAATGGACACGACCGTCTTCTCCCGCGAAGCCCGAACGAGGCTCCGCTGGGTAAGGAGAGCGGTGTTCGTCCTGATCATCCTGATCGGCTTCGCGATCGCGCTCGAGCAGATGACCTCGATCCGCAAGATCACAACGGGGCTGCTGGCATCTACTGCGTTCCTCGGCCTGATCGTCGGTTTTGCCGGCCAGACTGTAATCGCCAACTTCGTGGCCGGAATGCTGTTGGCAATCACCCAGCCAGCGAGAATCGGCGACTACGTGACCGTTCACACCGGCGAAAAGGAAACGACCGGCACGGTGGTAGACATCGCGCTGACCTATACCCAGTTCGATACCGGCAATGGAGACCTAGTCGTCGTTCCGAACACCTCACTGGCCACGGGGCGGGTGGTCAACCACACCGCAGGAGACAGGCGAGCTCCGATCAAGGTTTCGCTCGGGCTCCCACCGGATACGGACATCGGCTCCGTGCGAAATGCACTTGGGGAAATAGAGGGCTCAAAAGTGCTCCTGCTCTCGCTACAGGTGGATTTGGCAGAAATCGAGGTGTCTGCCCCGAGCAACGACACGCGCGATCGGGTCCGCGCCGAGGGCGAACTACGCGAGCGAGTCCAGAGTCTTCTGCGCAATGCCGGCTTTCTCGAGCACCAGACCGGCGTAAAAGAAAGCTAAATACGCAGCGGAAAATGCTCTGCTCAGGGGGGCGGGTCGGTAGCCTTCAGAGTTCATGAGCGCACGATCACGCAGGCGACATCGCCGCACCAGCAGAAAACGTAATCCAGCCGTGGCGACCTTCGTCGTCCTCGGGGCTGCCGGCCTTGGCGTATTCCTCTTTCTTGGGCTCTACGCGATGGGCATCGCCGCGCAGGCACCCGCCGCCGACGACCTGCGGCCGGTAGACCAGGGCGCCAACTCGGTCGTCCTCGCATCGAACGGATCTCGGCTTGGGTACATCCAGTCCGACGAAGCACGCACACCGGTAACGGCAGACGAGATGAGCCACTACCTCCGCGACGCCACGGTAGCCATCGAGGATGAGCGCTTCTACCACCACTCTGGGGTCGACCTGCAAGGTGTTGCAAGGGCGGCCGTCTCGAACCTTCAGGCCGGCTCGGTTCGGGAGGGCGGATCGACGATCACCATGCAGCTAGCAAGGAATCTCTTCATCGACAATCCGGGTCGAAACCTTGAGCGGAAGATCAAAGAGGCAAAGATCGCCGAGGAGCTGGAGTCCAAGCACTCGAAGCGCTGGATCCTGACCCAGTATCTGAATACCGCTTCCTACGGAACGGTCAACGGTCGCACGGCGGTCGGAGTAGAGGCTGCCGCCGACTTCTACTTCTCGAAGAGCGCCAGCCAGCTCACTTTGCCCGAAGCCGCATTGATCGCAGGACTTCCCCAGGCTCCCTCTCTCTACAACCCACTGCTCAACCCGCCAGCCGCGATCGAGCGCCGCAACGAGGTGATCGGTGAGATGGAAAAGCAAGGCTATGTCACCACCGAGCAAGCCGATGAGGCAACCAACACCGCCATCGAACTGAACCCCGGCAAGCGCTACGAGACGGTCCGAGAGCCGTACTTCTTCGACTACGTAGAGCAGCAGCTGATCGACCGCTACGGAGTCAATACGGTCCGCCAAGGCGGTCTGACCATCCGGACGACCATCGATCCGAACCTGCAGGCAGCGGCGCGATCTGCGATCGACAGCGCACTCTCCTACTCGACCGACCCATCTGCCGCTGCGGTAACGATCGATCCGGCAACCGGATACATCAAGGCGATGGCGTCGAGCGGTCAGTACTCCGACCGCCAGTTCAACCTCGCCGCGCAAGGTCACCGACAGCCCGGCTCAGCTTTCAAGACGATGGCGCTGACCACCGCGATCCGAAATGGCATCGATCCGAACTCCACTTACTACAACTCTCAGCCGCTGAACATCGACGACCCCGTTTACGGCCCCTGGGAGGTGGCTACCTACAGCAACAGTTACGCCGGCTCGATCTCCCTTCACGACGCGACCCTCGCCTCGGACAACACCGTATACGCACAGCTGGCGCTCGATCTCGGACCCGAGAACATCGCCCAGACCGCCAAGGACATGGGTGTGGAGACAGAGTTGGATGGGCTTCCGGCCGAGACGCTCGGTGGACTGAGGCTCGGTGTCTCGCCGTTGGAGATGGCAACCGCGTACGCGACCCTCGCCGATGGTGGAATCAGGAACAAACCGCAGGCGATCATGGCCGTCCGATTCCCTGGCGGCCGAGTTGACCGCATCGGCAAGCCCCAGCGCACCAGGGCCTTCTCTGATGGCGTCGCCTACGAGGTCACAAGCGTGCTGAAGGACAACGTCGACGGTGGTACAGGCGTCGCTGCAAACGCAGCCGGTTGCAGCGACATCGCTGGCAAGACGGGAACCACCGACGACTACACCGATGCCTGGTTCGTCGGTTACACACCGAACTACTCGACCGCTGTCTGGGTTGGCTACCCGGACGCGCTGACCTCGATGTCCTCGGTGCACGGAATTGCCGTCGCAGGAGGAACCTTCCCCGCGGAGATCTGGGGCAGCTACATGGCAACAGCGCTCGGCGGCAACTGCGAAACCTTCCCGACCCCGACCACGCCAGTCGAGTGGGTCGACTTCCAGGGCGAGTACGAATCCCTTGCCGGCGAGAGCTGCTCCAGCGGAAGCACGAGCACCGGCTCTGGCATCTCTGAAGGCATCTACGCATGTGAGGACCAGACGAAGAAGGAAAAGAAGCCCAACGGCGGTGCCTATGCGCCCGACACGAGCAAGCCGAAGCCGAAGCCCAAACCTCCCCCCGACCCTGACCCGGACCCTGATCCAGACCCTGATCCAGACCCTGATCCGGGTGGTGGCGGAGGCGTCGGCCTCTAGGGGCGCAGCCTTCCAACTGAATAATCGTCACCCTTCGCTGGCATGACCCAACGGGAACGACTGGCCTCGCTTGCAGTGGCAGCAGCACTATTTGCACTGCTGCTCGGACTGATGGCTGGATGGCAGGACCCACTGCTCGATGGAGGCCTCCATGTACAGGCCGAAGCGATCCTCGACGGGGCCCTTCCTTACGCGGACCGTGGGTTCGAGTATCCGCCGCTTTCGATCCCACTCGTAATTGCACCGGGTCTGCTCTCGGACAGCGCCGGCGCATACAGGGAGGCCTTTGCCTGGGAGATGATCCTCTTCGGCCTCGCAATCGTGGCGATGCTGGCTCTGTTGGTAAAGGGCGGACGCAAGGAGGTCTGGGGAGCCCTCACCGTATTCGTGCTCGGTGTCGTCTTTCTATCCGGCTTGGGACCGCTGCCTGACTCCGACATCGATGGCACAGCACTCGCGCTCGCCAGATTCGATCTTGCACCGGCGGCCTTTGTGCTGGCGGCCTGCTTCGCGCGGATGGCGATGCGCTCTGGTACTTGGGGGGCAATGCTCGGTGTGGGCACTGCGATCAAAGCCTTTCCACTGCTGCTCGTACCCAGTTTCGCCAAGGGCGAGCGCTCTCCCTGGCGCGCTGGTCTCGGCTTTGTCATCCCGCTCCTGATCGCAGGGGGATTTGTCTTGCTCTCCGGCGACGAATTCGCGTCCGCGGTTGGATATCACGCCGGTCGCGGCCTTCAAGTCGAATCGGTCGCGGCAACCGTACCCCTGCTTGCAAACCTCGGATTCGGCACCGATGCGGCGACCGAAACCTCGGCCGGTGCCTACAACCTGATCGGCGGCGGTGCAGAGGCGGCGCGAATCGTTGCCATCTGCGGCTTCATCATCGGCTGGGTCGGATTGGTGGCGGCCGGCTGGCGTCGGGAAATCCCCTTGCTGTCACTCACCACGGCGATTCTCGCGTTGGCATTGGTCTTCTCTCCGGTTCTCTCGCCCCAGTTCCTGCTCTGGGTCTTGCCCGTCTCAGCTGCAGCATTCGGTATTCGCGCACCCAACCTGATCTTGCTGGTCACCCTGCTGGCAACCGAGTTGATGCTCGGGTACTACGACGGCGTCGGCACGCTCGGAACAGAGTTCACTGTTTCGCTTGCGGTGAGAAACCTCCTCTTCGTTGCCTATGCCGCCAGCGTGTTGTTCGAGATCTTCCGCCAGCAGCAACCGCTTGCGCCAGCCACAAAGGCCTAGCCTCGGCCACCATGGGCAAAGGCGAGTTCGATCTGATCGCGAAGTTCGTCGAGAGGCTGCCCGCCCCGGGGGAAGAGGTGCTGGTTGAAAGCGGCGACGACGCGGCTGTAGCGGGACACGACGGTCCGGTTGTTGTCTCGGTCGACGCAATCGTCGAGGGAGTCCACTTCGAGCGACCGGCCTTCAGCGCGAAAGCCATCGGACACAAGGCGATCGCTTCTGCGATCTCCGACCTGGCTGCAATGGGAGCAATGCCGAAGCACGGCTATGTGGTGGTTGGTGTGCCCGCCGATGAGCCCGAAGAAAACCTGCTGGCGCTTGCCGATGGCATCGGCGCCGTTGCAGCAGCTGAAGGTATGGCAGTCATTGGTGGTGATGTAGTTCGCTCGCCGGTGTTGATGGTCAGCGTCACCGCGATCGGCTCTGAGGCAGAAGACACCCCTCTGGTCACCAGATCTGGTGCCCTTACCGGTGACGCAGTAGTGATTACCGGTCGTATCGGAGGAGCGGCTGCGGCGCTGCGCTTACTTGGTGAATCGACCCACAGCGAAAGCCAGGAGTCATTGCTCGCACGGCAGCTCACGCCAATACCCAGAGTCCTCGCCGGGCAGGCCCTTGCGCGTGGCGGTGCAAGCGCGATGATCGATCTCAGCGACGGACTGGTTGCCGACGCCGGGCATATCGCTGCTGCTTCCGGGGTTCGGATCGAGATTCAGACAACGATGGTGCCGTTCCAGGATGGCGCGATCGAAGCCCTGTCTGCTGATACGAACGAGGGAATGATCGCCGCTGCCAGCGGCGGCGAGGACTACGAACTACTCGCCTGTATTCCGCAAGAGAGGATCGAATCGGTACGTGCCGAGATCGGTGACATATGCGAACTGACAGAAATAGGAATCGTTGTCGAAGGAAGCGGAGCCGTGCTGCTCGATGAATCCGGCGCGGTGCAACCGGTTACAGGTTTCGATCACCTGTCATCCAACTAGGCGTAGGGGTTGTCGGGTAGCTCCTCGGGAACTCCGTCGGCCTGCGCTTCTCCCGCAGGGAGCATGGCTATCGCGATACCGGCCGAAAAGGTCAGCAGGATGAACAGGACCGACAAGAACCCGATCTGGCGGTCGGCAACCATGTAGACGAAGCTCCAGCCGAGTTGCCATCCCCAGCCGAGTCGACCTGCCAGCTCGATCAGAACACCGGCCAGCGGCAGCAGCCCAAGGAGTACGAGGCCGATACGGGAGCGGCGGGAACGCCTCTTCGCAGATGCTGCAAATACCCAGACGAGCATCCCAACCGCCAGACAAAGGGCTAGATAGGGGTTTACCGGCCAGAGCAGGAGAACCGAACAAACTCCCAGCGTGAGCGCTCCAGCTGGCGCGGTGGCGGGATCTGCAGACGGCCTGGAGCCAAGACGCGAAAGCCAGTACGAAGAACCGATCCAGATCACAACGACCAGGGAGATTCCAACCCAGCCTCCAACTCCCGGCGAAACCGTGCCTGGAACGAACGGAAAGGCAAGATCCGGGATCAACCCGACGAGCGAGAAGAAGTAGAGAGCAATCAGGGCAACCAGCGCGGGCAACGCCCATCGCCGTGCCGGATAGGAAACCGCCGCGATCGCCTCGGCCGGGCTGGTAGCCGCAGATCCAAGCGAAACCGAGGCAACCACCGCAGCCGGTATCAAAAGCGCCAGGGCCAATAGAGCCAGTGTCCATCCCGGGAGGAGATTTCCGGCGACTCCGATGTAAGAGCCGGGTCCATGCTCGAGCTGAGCCGTCGCAGCGTCGAGGGCGAGAAGCACCGAAAGAGTGCCCCGCCCTATCCCTGCCAAGGTGTCCTCGTCTGGTTCTTCGCTCGAGTCTGATGGTCTCTCTCCCGTCGAAGTGATCCTCACCGAATCGATGCCCTCTCCCACGAGCGGTGCCTGCTCGCCGAACCCGGATGGAAATACAAGCCGTCCGAACTCGGAGACTGGACCCTCATTCCCCGAGGCGATCGCTGTCTCACGGGTAACCAGATCCGCCGCTGTGCGCTGCAGCTGAACCGATGTGCTCTGGGGTGTCGTGCCCCAAGGAACCACCAGAGGGCGTTGGGGTTCAGCAGCCGCAGGATCACTCAAGACCACGATCGCGTCGAGCTTGTCGGCATCTGAGTAGTCAGCGGCGAATCTCTTGGCACCCAAAGCGCCGATGCTCGCTCCATCAGTCGAAACGAAGACGAGGGTCTTCTGATGGGTGGAGCCGCTGAAGACGGTTGCCAGCTCGACCAGCGCTGCAGTGGCAGCGATGCTGGTCGATGCTCCTGAGCCTGCAGCTACATCACGACCGACGATGAGAGCCACTTGGCGCTCCGAATTACCAGGGAGCACCGCGATCACGTTCCTGAGATCTTTGCCGCCCCCGGAGAAACGCTGCTCGGCTACCTCCACTCCCTGAAGGCCCGAAAACCGGGCCTGGACCAGCTCACCGAGGATCCGGTCAGACTCGCTGCCGGCTCTGGGCTCGGGTGCTGAGCTAGCCATCTCTCCGGCTATCTCAGCTGTGAGAGAGGTGTCGAAGCCATCCGGCGGGACCGGCGGCTTGAGGCTGTCCGGGGGGCTCTCGAGCGCAAACATCGCGATCGCAATCGCGACGGGCACGGTGATGAAGGCAATTCTCCAAAGACGCGTATTGATCACAGAGGTTTTCGATGCAACGACTCCCGCCGGCTGAGAACCGGCCTTCTAACCTGCAAAGCATGGCGAGCAGACCGGC
>JBEIRY010000106.1:0-2494 GCA_040375675.1 Thermoleophilales bacterium
CGAGGAGCGTGCCGAGTACCTGTTGGCCAGTGATCCGATCGAGGAGACGCCGCTCGGTGTCGAGCCGGGTGATGGAGCCCCCTCGATCGAAGTCCGCCGCCGCTCCTAAGAGGGTGTCGTTCCCCAAGCAGCCGCGGCCCGGCGATTCCGGAGCGGACCCTGAGGTTTCAATCGTCATTCCGGTCAGAGATGGCGAGGATGTAGTCGCGGCCTGCCTGGACGCGGTCGTCGAGTCGGTCGAGAGATTCGGACGCCCGGCCGAAGTCGTGGTGGTCGATAACGGCTCGCGCGATCGAAGCGCCCAGATCGCATCGACCTACGCAGTGACTTTGGTCCACGAACCTGAGCCTGGAGTGTCGAACGCCCGGAACCGCGGAATCGCGAGTTCTCGCGGCCCGATCGTCTGCTTTCTCGATGTCGACTGCGAGGTCGAGCCTGATTGGTTGTCCGGGATGGTGGAGGCGTTCGACGATCCGCAGGTGGGATGCGTCGGCGGTGGTCTCGGGCATGGACCGATCAATACGGCGGCTCAGCGTCAGGCGGCCCGCATACTCGGCCGCTGGCAGGACTTCGGCGTGGTCAGCGATCCTCCGTATGTGGTGACTGCGAACGCCGGCTTTCGACGCTGGATACTCGAAGAGATCGGTGGATTCGACCCTCGAATGGTGCGGGCCCAGGATGTCGAGATCTCGCTCCGATATAACCGCGTAGCCAAGCGCGAGGCTCTCGAGATGCGTTACGTACCTGGTGCTCTGGCTCGCCACACGCACCGGCCCACTTGGCGGGGCTTCTACGATCAGCAACGCGGTTGGGCCTACGGGGCGGGTCTCTGCGCGGCAAAGTTGGAAGCGCAAGGCGGATCAAAGGCAACCACCGCCGGACTCGATTCGGTCCTGCCTCAGTTCAAGGGATGGCTGGCGGTCTGTTGGATGCGGCTGCGAAGGAAGGGGGAGCCTCGCTATCTAGAAGAGGCGTGGGCAAATCTCTTGCGCCAGTACGGCTGGGTCACTGGAGGCCGCAAGGGCGTCGAGCGGGGCAGGAAGATCTTTGCCGAAGACCCCTGGGGCCCGGCCCAACCACCAGTCGGCTAGAGCATCCCGTCCGAGTCGCTCGGCCTCAAGAAGACGATCTCCGGAATCACGCAATTGGGCGAGACTTTCAGCAAGAACCTGACCGACTCGGCGATGTCTGTCGGTTGGATCATTTCCTCTCCCGGTACCTGCTCTTTGACGAACTCGGTCATCGGGGTGTCGACGAATCCCGGGGCGAGCGCTGTCACTCCAATTCCCTGTCCGCTCAGCTCGCGCTGGGTGGCCTGGCTGAATCCGATCACTGCGAACTTTGTTGCCGAGTAGACCGAGAGCCAGGCTTGACCGGCCTTGCCCGCTACCGAAGCGGTGTTGACGATCAGGGCCTTCTTGTGCTCGGCACCAGCCTCGCGCAGCATCGGAAGGCACTCGCGAGTCATCAGCATCAGTGACCTCAGGTTCACCTCGATCTGAAGGTCGACCTTCTTGGCGGTGAGGTCCTGAATCGGCTCACCCATACCCACACCTGCGTTGTTGACCAGTACATCGAGCCTTCCGTAGGCCTCGCGGTGTGCGGCGACTATGCCTTTCATCTCTTCCTCGTCAGCTATCTGGGCCGGAACTGCAAGCACCTCGTGCCCCTCGGCGCGGAGGGACTCAGCCGTGGCTTCGAGCTTGTCGGCTCGCCTCGATGAGATGGTGATCGCGTAGCCCTCTTCGGCCAGCGCACGGGCTATTGCCAGTCCGATCCCGCTCGATCCTCCGGTTATCAGGGCTGCTTTTTCGGCCATGTTCGTTTGCTCCTTGCTCCTAGTGGTGGCGTGCTCTGGCAGGAGAGCCTAGAGCGAACCCCGTAGGATTGAGTCGTGCCCGGAAGCCGATCGATTCCAGCCGCCGCCCTTGCCGTGCTAACGGCATGCGTGATAGCAGCCTGCGGCAGCAGCGCTGGCTCGGGCGAGGTTTCGCAGCCCGCTCCACCGGCTTCGGACTTTCCTGCGACCAACGGTCAGTCTCTGCAGCAGGTGCTGGCTGGAGCGGGGAAGGCGGGTCCGATCATCTCACCGGGCTTCGGTGTGCTGCATCAGGGTGAGAACAGGTTCTCGTTCGCCGTATTCCAGGTCGACCGGACCCAGATCAAGGATGCCGAGGTAGCGATCTACGCCGCACCTGGGGCAGACCTCAAGGGCAAGGCGATCGGACCATTCCCGGCGCGAATCGAGGACATAACTACCGAGGAGAAGTACCGCGCTCAGACCACTGCGAACGATCCCGATGCCGCAACGGTCGTCTACGTAGCCGATGTACCCCTGGACACCAAGGGTAAGTGGGCGTTTGGGGCGCTGGTGAAAAACGATGACGGGTCGTATGGTGCCAGCGTGATTCCGACGCCTGGGCTGGTCGGGCAGTACGAGGACATCCCGCGGCCCGGCGACAAGGCTCCGATCATCTCTACGCCGACGGTGGAG
>JBEIRY010000001.1:0-69704 GCA_040375675.1 Thermoleophilales bacterium
GACCTCGCGCAGCCGGGAGTAATCGAATCTCGCGACCGTGATCAAGACACCTATGCCTATCAGGCCGTAGAGGCCCTGACGGAAGGTGAAGTAGAGCGGCTGGCCCGGGATGTCGTCCTGAGTTGCACTGCCGAGCGTGAAGACACTGAAAGCGATCAGGCCGATCGCGGCCACCAGCATCCAGGGGTCCATGTAGGTCAATCTCAGGCGCTCGGCCAGTGAGGTCCTTTCACCCCCGAGATCGATTGTTCCCCGACGGGCCTCCACTACTCGGCCACCGCCCCGCTCCTGCCGACGGCAGAAGGCACCTGCGAGATCTTGAAGTAGGACTCGAGGATTCGAGCGACCACCGGTGCCGCGACATCGGCCCCGAATCCGCCGCGCTCGACAGTTGCCACCACCACGATCTCTGGGTCGTCGGCAGGAGCCATCGCGGCAAACCAGGACTGGTCGGGTATGTCAGAACCCCGCTCGGCCGTACCGGTCTTACCCGCGACCTTGATCTTCCAGTTACCGAACACCTGGTACGCCGTTCCGGTCGGGTCCTGAAGAGCCTCCTCCATGCCCTGCAGAATCGCCTCCCTCGTTCCGGGTGAGAAATCGATCTGCCGTTTGGCTGCCGGTCGCACCTCCTCGATCGTTTCGCCGGTCACGGTTTCGATCGACTGGGCCAGATGCGGGGTTACCACCGTTCCACCGTTTGCAAGCGCCGAGTACGCAACTGCCATCTGGAGCGGGTTCGCCTGCAGGTCTCCCTGCCCGACCGAGAGGTTCACGTTGTCGCCATCGGTCCAAGGCCGATCGGTCAATCCCTCCGTATAGAGCTGGTTCCGCCACTTGGGATTCGGCACAAGCCCCTCGGTCTCGGCCGGAAGGTCGATCCCCGTCGTCTCGCCAAGACCGTAGAGCTTGGCCCAATCCTGGATTTGTCCGCCATCTCCGCTCGCCTTGGCGGCAAGACCGAGTTTGTAGAAGTAGACATCAGAGGAAACGCGCAGAGCGTCGACCATGTCGATCGGTCCGTAGACCTTGTCTCCAGAGTTCTTGAAGTTGATCGTGTCCACGGTTACTTTGCCCGTGTCGTCGACGATCGTGTCGGGAGCAATCAAGCCGTCTTCAAGTCCAGCCGTGGCGGTGATCAACTTGAAGATCGAGCCGGTCGGGTAGAGGCCCTGGATGGCGCGGTTTGCCAGCGGCGCATCGTTCTGCTTTGCCGTCAGCTGCTTGTACTGACTCTCAGTTATCGGCTTGGTGAAAATCGAAGGATCGAATGTCGGTGTAGAGCCCATCGCGAGTATCTCGCCGGTCTTCGGATCCATCGCCACGAAAGCTCCCGGTAGTCCGAAAGAGCCGAGCGCGGCCTCGCCGGTAGCCTGCAGCTCTGAATCGATCGTGAGCCTTACGTTCTGACCCGCCGTAGCCGGCTTGTCGGCCAAGGTTCCGCGGGTGTTGCCGAGCGAGTCGACCTGTATCCGGGTTGCCCCGGGTGCTCCGCGAAGAAAGCGGTCGTACTCATACTCGACCCCGGATTGTCCGACCAGATCTCCCTGGCGCAACCCTCGATAGCGAGGGAGCTTCAACTGCTCTGCTGTTACCTCTCCGACGTTTCCGAAGAGATGGGCGGCAAGGTAGCCGCGGGGATAATCGCGGACGAAGACCCTCTCCACATCGACTCCGGGAAAACGGTCGCGGTTCTCCCGCAAATAGAAAACCTTCTCCAATCCCAGGTCTTGGCTGAGCACCACCGCGCCACCGGGGACATCGGCGTTCTCGGGTTGGAGCTTGCGCTTCAGCGACCGATAGCTGATCCCTGTCACCTGGGAGAGGCCGCTCAGCTCTGACCTGAGCTCCGGCCCGGGCGAAGGCAGCTCGACCGGGGTGACCCTGAGCTCGTTGCGGGTCCGGTTGGAGACCAGGACCTTTCCGTTGCGGTCGACGACCTTCCCACGGGGAGGCTGAACCCTGATCTCGGCTATGCGGTTGTCGTTTGCCTGCTGTAGATAGTCGTCGCCATTCAGGATCTCCAACTGCCACAGCCTGAGCACGCCCACGGCAAGGAGCACTACGGCAAGGCCCGCAAACACCGCCACCCTGACCGAGAGCCGTGACTGCTCGGCCTCGCTTCTCCCTGGTTCACGCATGTACATAGAAGTACATAGAGATTAGGCCTCGGCCTTCTCGGCCCTTTTCTCTTTCTCCCGTCGCCTGCGTGATCTGCGTCCATCCGACGACGGTCCATCCTCGATCAGGGCTGAGCGGAGATAGAGGCGAACCAGCATAAGAACCGGGACCGCAAAGAGGAAACCGAGCAACGTCTCTACGAGGAGATCCCGAGCCACTCCCCCGGTGATCTCCGAATCGACGCCGAGGCCCAACTGGATGACCGCGAACAAACCCCCGCCGAACAGAGTGAAAAGGCCACCGAGCAACACCGCTGCGAGCCGGGTGGGCCTTCCTACGTCTTCGCGATACCGCCCTGCGAGATAACCAACCGCCATCAGGGTCAAGGCCAACGCTCCAAGGTCTGACATCAATAGGCAATCGAGCAGGAACCCGACCGAAAACCCGAAGACCGCACCGGTCAGGCTGCCTCCCACCAAGCCGATCGACATCACGACCAGCAGCGACACCTCAGGGCTCGAACCGAAAAGCCGCAACTCGGAGAAGAACGATGTCTGAAGGATCGCGACGAGCAACGCGAGTACGACCAGGCGGGCCACGATCTTCCAGGTAACGATCACTTCGAAGCCCCGCTGGCCAGGACCTTTACGTAATCCATGTCGCGCAGATCGGCATAGATACGAACCTGAACTCGCTGATAGGCCTGCAACTCTTCCAGCGAAACATCGGAAACCCTGCCGATCGGAATGCCTGGAGGGAAAAGAGACGACAGCGCCGGATCGGAGAACCCGGCCGTAACCACCACCTGACCCTTGCGTATCTCTTCTCCTCCTCGGATGTAGTTCAGCTGGAGATTCTCTGGCTTGCCGAGCTCAGGCTCGATGACTCCGATAGTCCCCGACGGCAGCACCCTCGCAGCAACGGAGCTGTCGGAATCGGTGATCAGGGTTACCTCTGAGTTGCCGCGGTTCACCAGCGTTACTCGTCCGGCCAGGCCCGCCGGAGATACGACCGGGTCATTCAGTCTCACGCCGGCCGAGGAGCCTTTGTCGATGACCACCGTCGAGTACCAGACGGTTGGAGAGCGACCTATAACCCGGGCATCGACTGGAGTGGAGCCCGCGGGGATCAGTCCGCCGACCAACGCGTTTAGCTTTGCCTGTTGCCCCCGCGCCGACGAGGTCGACTCGGTCTGGGCAAGGCGACTGCGAAGATCTGCAACCTCATCGCGCAGACGGGCATTTTCTCCGCGTGCATCGAATGTCTCGCTGAACCAGTTGATCAGGTCCCTTGGCGGCTTCAACGCCCTGCTGGAACCCTCCTCTATCGGCCCGAGCAGATTCGAAACCAATCCTTGTCCTGAATGCAGGGGGCCAGTGGGACCTTCCTGAAAGTAGAGGCTGAGCATCGTCAGTCCAGCTACCACCAACACCGCCAGCGCGGTTCGCCTTCTGCGTACTTCTTTGCGGTACATGTTCTGGTTTCTGGTCCTGACCCGATTGTTTGGGGATCTGGCCCGGAGTCCCTCGCCCGAGGCGTAGGCTCAAGGCCCTACAGATGCCTAATTCTGCCGGGTGGACCGGAGCAGCTCCGGGGCCAAGCGTGCAAGCAGACCCAGGGGAAGGCCAATCACGTTCGAAAGATCGCCCTCGACCCGCTCGACCAGGCCGGAACCTGAGCCCTGAATTGCATAGCCGCCAGCTCTACCTTTCCACTCGTTGCCCGCAAGACAGGCATCGAGAAGACCGTCTGAGATCTCCTTGAAAAAGACCGCCGTCTCCTCCACCCCCACTCGCGGCTCCTCCTCTCCGGGAAATACGACACAAAGGCCACCGGCTACCGAGTGCTCGCGGCCCGAGAGGTCACGCAGCATCTGACGAGCCTCGGCAAGGTCTGCCGGCTGACCCAGGGCCTTACCGTCGAGGATCACCTCGGTATCGCCGGCGATGACAGCTGCGCCGGAGAGGTCCGGGCGTGATGCGACCGCGAGCGCCTTCGCAATCGCGTTGTCACGGACGATCTCGAGCGGATCTCCTTCGGTCCGCTCGGAAATCCCAGATTCGATCACATCGACAGCCAGCCCGAGACCGGTCAACAGCGTCAGCCGTTGAGGGGATCGGCTCGCAAGCACGACCCTGGTCATTGATTCACCTGAGAGAGGGGCTCAGAGTTCAGGAAACCAGATCGAAATCTCACGCTCGGCCGATTCGGGCGAGTCGGAGCCGTGAACCAGGTTGAAGGTGACTTCGAGACCGAAGTCACCTCTGATCGAACCGGTAGCAGCCTCTACTGGATCGGTCGAGCCGATCAGCTGTCGGGCTGCGGGGATCGCGTTGGGACCTTCGAGGACTGCGGCAACCAGAGGTCCTCCTGTGATGAAAGAGACGAGCTCCCCGAAGAAGGGCTTCTCGGAGTGCTCCGCGTAGTGGGCGTTGGCGATCTCCTCATCGGCGGTCAGGAGCTTCAGGGCAACGAGAGAGAGACCCTTCGACTCGAACCGAGAGATCACTTCGCCGGTGAGGCGCCGCTCGAAGGCATCGGGCTTGACCAGAATCAGAGTTCGTTCCATGACCGAGACGCTACCGATTCAGCTCAGTCGCCGGAGCGCCGAGGGGGCTGTCCGCCCGGGCCCTGTTGTGGGTTGCCACTCTTACCCGCAGGACGTCCTCGGGGCACGCGCCGGGCCTGGCGCTCGGCGGTATCTCCGGTACGCGGCTGGTTTTGGGTCGAGGACCCGCCCTGCTGTGAGCGAGCTTCGGCTGCACGCGTGCGGCGTTCGCGATCACGCTGGTCGCTGTCGCGCTGATCCTGAGTTCCCTGTCTTGCCTCTCGCGTCGCCGCTCTGGTCGCCTGCGCACGTGAACGCTGCTGAGATATCTCTTCGCGCCGGCGCGGCACAGCTGTTTCGCAGTATGGGCAGACCTTCCAGCGAGGATCCAGCGGCTTGCGGCACTTGCGGCAGGGGGTGCGCAGCTTGCGCTCGCAGTTCGGGCAACTGAGGAAATCCCGGCCGACCGGATACTCGCAGTGAGGGCACGAACCCTCGACCAGCTCCCTCAACCTCATCTCGGATGCACGCAGTTCGATCTCGCGTTCCTGACGATCCTCGATGAACTCAGGCGGGCGCAGGATCGTGTAGACGACCGTTCCGAAGAAGGGGAAGAGCGAAGCGGCCGCCGAGCAGGTGATCAGCACCGGATCCTCGATCCGCCTGCGGGCGTCGAGATAGGTCCAGTAGATCAGCGCCAGGTAGGTGACTACGAGGAAGAGGACGAAGAAACTGAGGAACAGTCCGATCCCGCCGCCGAAGCCGAATATTCCAAGGGGTGTAGGCATCTCCACTTAGTGATTTTGCCGCTCGGAGACCAAAACCCTGCAAGCCGCCGCGCAACTCACAGGTAGGCCAAGCCGAATACGTAGCCGATTGCGAAGAAAACGATGATCACGATCGCGACGATCGCCGCGACCAGACCCATCATGGTGAGAAGTTCGCCTCTTGCTTCTTTATCCATAGATTCCTAGAAGGTAGTGGGAACCGGTGACGACCGCGACACCTTGCTTGCCTTTTGCAAGTTCCCGCGCTCGCGAGATGGCCTGAGATGGCTCGGAAACCGCTTCTGCGGTGACTCCGAAATCCACACAGAGATCGGCCAGATCAGATGCCGGAACGCACTTTGCCCCGGGACGGCCAGTGCCCTTCATCTGCTCTTCCGCGATTTCCGTACAGATGAAATCCCCACAGACACCTGCCAGCGCCTCGATCATCCCTGAGGCGTCCTTGTCATCCAGCACCGCGAGGCAGCAAACCACCGGAGCACCATCGCAGAGAGCCGGCAGGGCCTCGGCAAGGGCCCTGGCGGCGTCTGGATTATGAGCGGCGTCGAGCACCACCGGCGGATCCCCCTCACGCAACTCCAGCCGTCCTCGGACGACCATCTCCTTACTTGCCATTTCTCGCACCACCTTGGATACATCTCCAACCAGCGCCTCGGCAGCAGCGACGGCGAGTCCGAGGTTTCGCCTCTGGAAGGGCGGAAGACTCTCCGGGCCCGCCGGCTCGGCGATGACCCAACGAGCGTGACGGTCGGCAACAAACTTCTCTACCACCGGCTCCACCCAGGAGGAGGGATCCGGTCCGGTGATCAGGACGCTGTGGTCGCGCAGAACCGCGAGCTTCTCGGCCGCGATCTCGGCAACCGTTTCGCCGAGCCACTCGGTGTGGTCGAGTCCGACCGAGGTGAGAACCGTCACCTTGGAGGGCAGGACGTTCGTTGCATCGAGCCGCCCACCCAACCCCGCCTCGATCGCCGCCACCTCCACTCCGGCCTCGGCAAAGGCACAAAAGGCCGCAGCTGTGAGCAACTCGTACTGAGTGACGGGTCCCTCATCCTCCCCGGCCGCTCGGTCCGCCGCAACGGCAGCTCGCTCGGTCTGCTCGAGAACCGTGAGGAAGAGATCCCCCTCTATCGGCTTCCCGTCGATCTCGATTCGCTCGCGCCAAGAATCAAGATGAGGAGAGAGGTAGGCACCGGTACTGCGCTCACCCGGCTCTGCAACCAGCCGCGCAATGAAGCGCGTGGTCGAGGATTTGCCGTTGGTGCCGACGATGTGCGCGCTGGCAAAGCGACGCTGGGGCATCCCCAGCAGCGAACAGAGTCGCTGCATACGCTCGAGACCCAGCTTCCACCCGATCGGCTCTCGCGCAGCGAGGATCCGCTCGGCGGCAGCGTCCACCTTGCTCAGGAGAGCTCCTCCAGCTCGCCTTTGTATCGCTCGAGTTTTTCGCGCTCCTCGTCGACGACATCTGCTGGCGCGCTGGAAACGAACTTCTCGTTCGCCAACTTGCCCTCGGCACGAGAAACCTCAGAGCGCAGCTTTTCGCGACGCTCCTCGATCCTCGCGGCGACTGCCTCGGCATCCACCCCGTCAGCGGCCAGGAGCTCTATGCCGGCCACGGTTGCGATCGCATCCCCTTCGGTCTGTCCGAACTCGACCCTGGTCAACCGACCAACCAGCTCATGCGGCTGATCACCCGAGCTGCGTCCGTTCAGCGAAGCGCCTGCGGCGACGCCAGCGAGGTCGCGCCAGCGACGCAGCGCTCGGGTCATCTCGATCGCCGCTCCTATCTCGTCCTCTGCGGCCTGATCGATGAGAGACTCGTCGAATTCGGGGTAGGAGTGAATCATCAACGCCTCGGGCAGATCCTCGCGCTCCGGCATATACGAGTAGATCTCCTCGGTCACGAAGGGGACGAAGGGGTGTGAAAGGGCCAAGGTCTGTTCGAGGATCCAGAGCAGGGTTCGGGAGGCATCCTCGTCCCCGTCGTAGAGCCTCGGCTTGACGATCTCCAGATACCAGTCGCAGAGCTCTGACCAGAAGAACTCGTAGAGCCCGAGAACCGCGTGGGCAAAATCAAACCTTCCGACGCACTCAGACACATCCTGGGTAGCCCGCTGGAATCGAGAGATGATCCAGCGATCCTCTACCCGATCACTCCCAGGGCCAGGCACGACTGAGCTGTCGCAAGAGGTGAGGATCAGCCTGGAGGCGTTCCAGAGCTTGTTGGCGAGATCACGACCCTGTTGAACTCTGGCCTGCGAGAAGCGCACATCCTGGGTCGATGACATCGCGAGCAGACCGAACCGCAGCGCGTCAGCGCCGCTCTGATCGATCTCCTCGAGCGGGTCTATGCCGGTGCCGAGGCTCTTCGACATGCGGCGCCCGTCGGGGGCCTGGATGACCGAATGAACGTAGACATCGGAGAACGGGACCTCGCCGGTGAACTCGAGCGAGCACATGATCATCCGGGCGACCCAGAGGAAGAGAATCTCCCTCGCGGTAGTCAGGAAGTCGGTCGGGAAGAAGGCCTTGTAGTCAGGGGCGTCGGTGTTCGGCCAGCCCAATGTGGCGAACGGCCAGAGGGCAGAACTGAACCAGGTGTCGAGGACATCCTCGTCGCGCACCCATCCATCGCCGGTTGGTTCGCTCTCGCCTACGTAGATCTCCTCGCCGCGGTACCAGACAGGAAGCCTGTGTCCCCACCAGAGCTGACGTGAGATGCACCAGGGTCGGATCTTGCTCATCCAGTCGAGGTAGACCTCTCGCGACGAATCTGGCGTGAACTTGACCTCACCGCGCTCGACCACGTCTATCGCAGGCTGTGCGAGCTGGTCCATGCTGCAGAACCACTGCAAGGAGATGAGCGGCTCGATCCGCTCGCCGGAGCGGTGAGAGAAAGGAACCGAGTGAACGTACTCCGACTCCGAGCGCAGCGCGCCCTCAGCCCGCAAGGCCTCGACCACCGCGACCTGCGCCTCTGCCGCCGTGCTCCCGGAGTAAGGCTCGCCCGCCTCGGCAGACATCCGCCCGTCCTCGCCGATCACGCTGATCTCCTCGAGACCGTGCTTTCGGCCGATCTCGAAGTCGTTCGGGTCGTGTCCAGGAGTGATCTTGAGGGCTCCGGTGCCGAACTCTGGGTCGACGTGTTCGTCGGCGATCACCGGAATGCGGCGACCGACCAGCGGCAAGATCACCTCTGAACCGACCAGCGCGGAGTAGCGCTCATCGCCCGGAGCAACCGCAACCGCTGTGTCGGCAAGCATCGTTTCGGGCCGGACGGTGGCGACCACCAGTTCGCCAGATCCATCGGCGAGTGGGTAGGCGATCTCGTAGAGGCTGTCGGTTACCTCGCGGTTTTCCACCTCGAGATCAGAAATGGCCGAGCGTGAGCCCGGGTCCCAATTGACCATGTAGTTGTCGCGATAGATGTATCCACGCTCGTAGAGCTCACAGAAGACCCGAACCACGGCTTTGGCGTAGTCGTCGTCGAGAGTGAACCTCTCGCGCTCGTAATCGCACGAGGCGCCGAGCCGCTTGTACTGCTCGACGATGGTCGAGCCGTATTCGGCCTTCCACTCCCAGACCCGATCCACAAATGCATCACGCCCCAACTCATGCCTGTCTCCCCCTTGGGAGCGCAACTCCTTCTCGACCACAGCCTGAGTTGCGATGCCAGCGTGGTCGGTTCCGAGCACCCAGAGCGTGTTGTGTCCCTGCATCCGGCGCATCCGAACCAGCGCGTCTTGGATCGAGCCGTTCAGCGCATGGCCCATGTGCAGCGCGCCGGTCACATTGGGAGGAGGAATCGCCACCGAGAAGTTCTCGGCCGGAGTGCCGGTGGCCTCGGGATGGAACCAGCCGCCTTCCATCCAGCGTTCGAACACACGGGATTCCACCTCGCCGGGATCCCAACGGGTAGTCGCTTCAAGTTTTGCCTTGCGCTCGTCGCTCACTGCTCAGGCGATTATCGCCGCAAAGCGGTCACCGATGCGTCGGTGAGGATGCTGCCGACTCAGGCGGTCCGCTCGCCGAGCGCGCCAGCCGGATCTCCGGAGGAGACATCGACGCCCACCGGAGGAACTTCGCCGGTGACGATCTCGGGCGGCAGGCCCTTCTCGATGGTCTCCTTGGTGATGATGCAGCGGGTCACATCGGCGCGAGAGGGCAGCTCGAACTGAACATCGAGCAAAGTCTCTTCGAGGATCGAGCGCAAGCCCCTGGCGCCAGCGTCGCGTTCGATGGCCCTGTCGGCAATCGCAGCGAGTGAGTCAGGCGCAAATACGAGCTCGACATCGTCGTACTTGAAGGAGCTGCGGAACTGATTGATCAGAGCGTTGCGAGGCTCGGTGAGAATCCTGATCAGGTCCTCGCGCTTGAGCTGGTGGATGGCCGAGACAACGGGGAGCCTTCCGATGAATTCCGGAATCCGGCCGTACTCCATCAGATCCTCGGGAAGCACATGCTCGAACACCTCTCCCAGGTCCTCGGCGGCCTGTGAAGCAATCTCGGCGCCGAAGCCGATGCCCTTGTTCCCGACCCGTTTCTCGACCACCTGATCCAGCTGGGCAAAAGAACCACCGCAGATGAAGAGGATGTTCGAAGTGTCGATCGTGAGGAACTCCTGATGAGGATGCTTGCGGCCACCTTGCGGAGGGACCGAAGCGGTAGTTCCTTCGATGATCTTCAAGAGGGCCTGCTGAACGCCCTCTCCCGATACATCGCGGGTGAGCGAAGGGTTGTCGGCCTTGCGGGCGATCTTGTCGATCTCGTCGAGGTAGATGATTCCCCGCTCGGCCTTCTTCACATCGAAGTCCGCGGCCTGAATCAACTTGAGCAGGATGTTCTCGACATCCTCTCCGACATAGCCTGCCTCGGTCAGCGCGGTCGCGTCGGCGATCGCAAAGGGAACGTTGATGATCCGCGCAAGTGTCTGCGCGAGCAAAGTCTTGCCGCAACCGGTGGGACCGAGCAAGAGGATGTTCGACTTCTGGAGCTCGACATCGTTCGACTCGGAGCCGGCCATCTGGACCCGCTTGTAGTGGTTGTAGACCGCAACCGATAGCGAACGCTTGGCTGTTTCTTGGCCGACCACATACTCGTTCAGGGTCTCGAAGATCTCGGTCGGCTTGGGCAGGCTCTCCATCTCGAGGCCGGTCGCAGCTGAGCTACTCGAACCGGAGACCTCTTCATCGATGATCTCGTTGCAGAGGTCGATGCACTCATCGCACACGTACACGCCCGGGCCGGCGATCAGCTTCTTGACCTGACGCTGCGACTTTCCGCAGAAACTGCAAAGCAGCTGCTCATTGGAATCGGTGGGACGTGCCAGCGGACTCAACTCCTCGATCGTGATGGTCGGTTTGGAGGGCAGCGGATCTCTGATCTGCCCGTGTGCAGGTGGATTACGCCGCTTCAGGCGTGTTTCCTGCCCGAAAGCCAGAATGCGAGAGAGCTTGCGTTTAGCTGAAGCGATCCCAGCGGGCCAGATCCGGCCAGGGGTCTATCTCCCGGCCGCGATCACGGATCTCGAAGTGCAGGTGGCAACCGGTGCC
This sequence comes from Thermoleophilales bacterium, assembly GCA_040375675.1. GTDB lineage: Bacteria > Actinomycetota > Thermoleophilia > Solirubrobacterales > 70-9 > CAIUSP01. Next base: position 11,013 of record JBEIRY010000001.1, read on the forward strand.
GGTCGCGTTGCCGGTGGTCCCCACACGCCCGACTGTCTCGCCGGTGATGACGCGCTCTCCCAAGCCCGGGAAGGCCGGCTTCCTCAGATGTGCGTAGAAGTAGGAGCGGCGCTCATGCGCACCGAGTATTCGCAGGTAATTGCCGTAGAGCACGGGGTCATAACCGCGAGAGATCACCTTGCCAGCCCTCACAGCAGCCAGCGGTGTGCCGCACCTCGTCATCACGTCGTAGCCTTCGTGGAGGCGATCACCAGATCGGGGAGCCCCGAACAGCCCGAGCCACCCCCTTGCCCAGTGCGGCCCCCTGACCGGAAAGTAATGACCTGCAAAACGGAACTCGCCGAGTCTCCGCCTTGGACCACCTGACACAGAAGCAAAGACCGAGTACCGGCCATCAGCGGCTGGTTTGTCAGCGTTGGTCAAACCGTCCCATTCGAACTCGCTGATCTCGTCTGGAGAAAGCGATTCGATCACGATCCGGCGCACCGACCGACCGCGATTGCCCTTCGGCACGAAGAGGACCTCGACCCTGGACGGATCGGACACCTTGGCCTCGTCGAGCGAGAACGAAACCCGAACCCCTTCTCCTCCGTAGAACGCTCGCTTCGGCGCCACAGAAGCGCTCGAGAACTCCCCGACAGGAACAGCCATTGCGGGCACAGCGAGAGTGCCTGCAAAGAGGCAGATCAGGGCAAGAAGCAGCGCCGCGGCTAGCGGTGCTCGATGACGCGGTCGACCAGGTTGTATTCCTTGGCCTCCTCCGCGGTCATGAAGTAATCGCGCTCGGTGTCCTCTGTGACCTTTTCGAGCGGCTGACCCGTGTGCTTGGCGATGATCTCGTCCAGACGCTTACGGCTGTCGATGATCTCCTTGGCGTGGATCTCGATATCGGTAGCTTGGCCCTGGAATCCGGCAGAGACCTGATGGATCAGGATCTTCGAGTTCGGCAGCGACATCCGCTTACCGGCCGCCCCGCCAGCCAACAGCAAGGCACCCATGCTCATCGCAATACCTACGCAGATGGTCTGCACGTCAGGCTTGATGAACTGCATCGCGTCGTAAATCGCCAGTCCGGCATAGACCGAGCCGCCGGGCGAGTTGATGTAGAGGCTGATGTCCTTGTCGGGGTCCTCGGACTCGAGGTGGATCAGCTGAGCGACGATCAGGTTGGCGATGTCCTCCGTGACAGGCGTACCGAGGAAGACGATCCGCTCGTTCAGCAGGCGTGAGTAGATGTCGAAAGCACGCTCTCCGCGCGAGGTCTGCTCGACAACCATTGGGACCATTGGAGTCATCGCAAGCGAGTCTAGCGAGCGGTCTGGTCGGGACCGTCTGCAGGTCCTTCCCCGGGCGTCCACAGGCCGCCCTTTTCCTCGCGCTCCTTCTCGGGGGTCCAGATTGCTTCCTTGGCCTCGGCGGCCTCGGGCGCGATCGGCGTGGCCTCAGCAGCAATCATCTCCAGGGCCTTCTTCAAGCGGAGCTCATCTACCAGTTCGTCCTCGCGGCCCGCTTCACGAAGCTGCTTCAGAGCGTCTTCAGGTTCGGGGTGGCCGTGATCTTCGTGACCGGGCGGGATCGCCAGCGCCTCCAGCATCTCGGCCTCGCCGATCTCGATCTTCTCGGCCTCAGCGATCGCCTCGAGTACTGCCTCGCGCTTCAGCGCCTGCTCGGCATCGGGACGAATCTCGGCCACCATCGCCTCGGTCGTCTTGCCCTGCATTTCGGCATAGCGCTCGCCGCTGATCCCCTGCTGGGCAAGAGCGCGCTCCAGCCTCCTCCACATCTCGAGCGCCCTGCCGTCGATAACCGCATCGGGGAGCTCGACCGTGGATGTCGCTACCGCGGCGTCCAACGCCGCCGCCCTGAAAGCCTCTTCGGACTGGCCCTCGAGGACCTCCTTCATCTGTGAGGCGATCTCCTCGCGCAGCTCGGCGAGGGTCTCGAACTCCGATGCCTCGGCGGCGAAGTCATCGTCGAGTTCCGGCAGGACCTTCTCGCGGATCTCCTTCAGCTTGATGGTGAAGGTCGCGTGCTTGCCCTGGATCTCCTCGGCCGGATAGTCATCGGGAAAATCGACCTCCGCAACTACCTCCTCACCAGGCTCGGCACCGACAAGCGGCTTCTCGAAGTCAGGCAGGACCTGCCCGCCACCCAATTCGAGCAAGAAGTCGCTTGCTGTACCTCCCTCGAAGACCTCGTCATCGATCTTGCCTTCGTAGTCGAGCAACACCGCATCGCCCTGAGCAGCCTTACGGCCCTCGACCGGCTCGAGCTTGGCAAAGGCCTGCCTCAGGCGCTCGAGCTCTCCCTCGACAGCATCGACTGGAACATCGGCCTCGGCGCGAGGCGCCTCTACGCCCTTCCACTTGCCGAGCTTTGCGTCGGGGCGGATCGAGACCTCGAAGGCGAATGAGAGAGGCTCCCCCTCCTCGGGCATCTTCTCCAAGCTGATAGAGGGATCACCGACAGGCTTTACCTTCGAGTCGTCGAGCGCGCTTACGTACCACTCGGCCAGAGAACTCTCGATCGCCTCGTTCAGCACGGCGTCGCGGCCGAGGCGCTGAAGGACCATCTCCGGGGGCACCTTGCCCTTGCGGAAACCCTCGATCTTCATCTCCTTGCCGAGGCGCTCGGCCGCTGCGTCGATCCGGTTCTGGATCTCTTCCGCAGGCACTTCTGCCTCGATCTTGCGGCGTGATTCCGGTAGCTCGGTTACGGTCGTCTTCATCGCTGCGATGACCTTAGAGAAACCTGACGGCCGACCCCTTCCTGCCCGGGTGAAATTCGCGTCGCGAATACTCACCGGAGCGCCGGGAAGGGCCTACTCGTTTGCGATCGACCTCGGCGCGACCTTCTTGGCGCTGGGCGCTTACGGAATCCAGCGCGCTTTCGTGCCGCTCAGCGGTCTCCGGAGGCGTAGCCGATGATCGATTTGTCGATCAGCCACTCGACCGGTGCTCGGTCGTCGGTATAGACCTCGCCTCCCGGCAGCCTCGGTGTGATTCGCACTGCCTCGATCGCTGCCTGGTTACGCAGCTCGTCAGGCAACAGCTCGAGATTTCTCCGCAAGCGCGCCGCAGAAGCGTTGCCGGCGGTGCCCAGAAGCAGCGTGTTCGACTCGGTGACCGGATCTCGCAGCACGGTCGGGAAGACCTCGGCCATGGTGCGGCCCACGACCCGCTCCAGCTCGTCGTCGCCGCTCGGGTGCCCGACATTGACGATTACCGAGCCACCGGGGGCGAGACGACTCCTGACCGTCTCGAAGAACTCTCTGGTGGTCAGGTAGAAGGGAATGTAGGGCTGGCGATACGCATCGACCAGGATCAGATCGAACCCGCCGTCTGAGGCCCTAAGCCAAGGGCGAGCATCGGCGTGATGGACACGCAGGTTCTGATCGAGTTGGAGGTCGAAGTAGCGCTGGCCCAACTCGGTCAGCTTCGGATCGAGTTCGACACCGTCTACCTGAATGCCGGGGAAGTAGTGCCCGAACGCCCTTTCGCTGGTACCGGCGGCATTGCCGAGGATCGCGACCTTCTCTGGGACCTCGTCGCGGGCCGCGAACGGCAGCGTGATCAGGCCGTCCCAGTAGTTGCCGGTCACGTAAGTCGCCGGGCGCCAGAGCGAATGCTGGGCGACGCCCTCGTTCAACTCGAGCCGGCGATCGCCATCCGGCTCGGCAACCACCCGGGCGTACTGGAACTCGGTCTCGCCGTCCCACAAGACCCTCTCCCCTGGACCTTCTGCCTTGACATTGCCTGCCGGGATCAGCGCAAGCAGAGCAATCGCCACGGGGAGCGCAACCAAGCGCCAGCCCAACCCGAAGGCTGCCACCAGAGCAAGTAGGGCAGCGAATATCAGGAAGGTGAGCCTCGTTCCGAGGAAGGGGATGGCCACCAATGCCGCGAGCATGGTGCCGATCAGGGATCCGACGGTCGAAACGGCGTAGAGCCTCCCCGCCACCGAGCCAGTGTGGTCGACATCGGGGACCGCGAGTCTGACCGCATACGGCGAACAGGCGCCGAGCAAGATGACCGGCACCGCGATCAACAGCAAGACCCCGATCAACGATCCGACGAACGCACCTGCTGCGATCTGATCGAGTGCTCCGACCGACACCTCGAACAGAGGCCGTGCAGCAAACGGAACCACTGCCAGTAGCAGGGCTGCCGCGGCGACTATCCAGCAGAGCCCGCGCAGATGCGGGTGACGGTCGGCGACCTTCCCACCGAACCAGTAACCGATCGAAAGAGAGACCAGCACCACAGCGATCGTGTTGGCCCAGATGATCGTCGAGGCACCGAAGAACGGTGCGATCAACCTCGCCGCTGCTATCTCGGCGCCGAGGCAACAGAGACCCACCGCGAAGGCGAGCAGGTAGAGGAACCAGATACTTGCTCCTTCTGCCTCGATCTCGGGGCGTCGCGGCCTGGCAGCGGTCAAGACGCATCACCGCGAAGACGATCCTCGAGCCGCTTGGAGGTTCCGGCAGCGACCGCGCGCTCGGCCCTCTCGGGGTCGAGTTCGACCCCCTCGCGGTCGGCCAGGTCCAGCAGGCGCTGGCGCTCGGTGTCTTGTCTCGCCCACTCGAGAAAGAGCCAGGCGAGAACGAACAGTGTGATCAGACCCTGCTCGGTCAGCATGATCGTGCCGGCGGTCCCCTGGTCTGCCAGAGGATTTATGCCCCAGAACTCCCGGCCGCTTGCGTAGTCGGGATAGAAGTCGGTGTCGGCCCAGAGGAAGACGTTCCCGAGCACCGTCCCCACCAACCGGACCGCGATTAGGTATCCGATCTTGGCCGGCAGGGTGAACCAGGTCGGCTTCGGAAGGGGGCCGAACAGCGGCATCCACATCAGCACCCCGAACCCGATGAAGCAGAGGTGCTCGAGAGCGTGAAGAGGGGGACTGGTGAGCGCGCCTTGGTAGAGCACGGGCAGGTGCCAGACGTAGAGGTTGATCGCCCACAGCGGCAAGGCGACCAGCGGGTGTGCAAGCACCCGCAGGCGCGAGAAGAACTCGATCGAAAGCACCGGCTGCAAGAGCGGGCCGGTCAACCCCAAAACCAGCAGGAGCGCACCTATGTCGCCGATGATCAGGTGCTGGATCATGTGAGCCAGCAGAAGTTCCTCGCCGATATGCGCAACCGGCGCCACATAGGCAGCGACGATCAATACGAGTCCGGCAGCAAAACAGATCAACCGCCAGGTCGGAACCGGGGTGCCGCGAGCCGCCAGCGTCGCGGCACGACGCAGGTACATGAAGGCCAGCACGACCACACCGGTGACCTGGAGCGGCGCGAGGATCGGTCCGCCTACGTGGGCTAGAGGGAATTCCATCGGGTTCGCCCTTGAGCGTAGCGTGAGGCTCGCGCTGGCTACCCGGGAACAACTCTGTAACCAACTCCCTCTCGACTGACCGTAGGATTGTTCGGCGAAGTGGGAGAGCGAGTGAACAGATGAGAGCGCGGCGAGTCGGGATAAACGGCTTCGGTCGGATCGGGCGGCTCGCCTTGAGGGCTGCATGGGACTGGCCGCAATTCGAGTTCGTGCATGTGAACGAAGTGGCCGGGACTGTCGAGAGCGCGGCTCACTTGCTCGAATTCGATTCGGTTCACGGCCAGTGGGCTCGCGATATCGAGGTCGAAGCAGCCGGATTCGCTGTGGGAGGCGAAAGCATCAGCTTCACGCAGCACGATGAACCCGGACTACCACCGTGGGATGAACTCGGAGTAGACCTAGTGATCGAGGCGACCGGGCAATTCAGAACCGAGGAAAGCCTTCAGGCCTACTTCGAAAACGGCGTCGAGAAGGTGGCCGTTGCGGCGCCTATGCGTGGGGAACGGACTCATTCGATCGACATCGTCGTCGGAGTCAACGACGACGCCTACCAACCTGAATTGCACCGCATAGCGACTGCGGCATCGTGCACGACCAACTGTCTTGCGCCGGTCGTCGAGGTACTCAACGCAGGCATCGGCATCGAGCGCGGCTCCATCACCACCTTGCACGACATGACCAACACCCAGGTCCCTGTGGACCATGCCCACAAGGACCTCCGAAGAGCGAGGGCCGCCGGTGTCTCGCTGATCCCGACCAGCACCGGCTCCGCCACCGCGATAGGAGTGATCTTCCCTGACCTCGAGGGTAAACTCGACGGGCTCGCGGTCCGGGTGCCGCTGCTGAATGCATCGCTCACAGACTGCGTATTCGAGGTGGGCCGTCCAACGACCGTCGAAGAGGTGAACCAACTCCTCTGCGATGCAGCCAACGGACGGCTCGAGGGAATCCTCGGCTACGAGGAGCGCCCACTCGTGTCCGTGGATTACCGGACCGACCCCCGTTCCGGCGTGGTCGATGCACTCTCGACCAGGGTCACCGACCAGACGCAGGTGAAGGTCCTTGCCTGGTACGACAATGAGTGGGGCTACGCGAATCGACTCGTCGAGCTCGTCCGTTCCGTCGCAAGCTCGATCGAAAGTGACTAGAGAGTGAAATCCAAGGCCGCCGCGATAGACCTGCGCAACTACGCGTTGGTCACCGGCGCCTACTGGACCGACACGCTTGCCGACGGCGCGAGTCGGATCCTCGTCCTCTTCTTCTTCTACCAGCTGGGCTACACCCCGTTCGAGCTCGCGACCGTCTTCGCCTTCTACGAGGTGTTCGGCATCATCACGAACCTCGTTGGAGGGTGGCTCGCGGCGAGATTCGGACTCCGCGCCACCCTCTTCTCGGGTCTGATGGTCCAGATTCTCGCTCTCGGACTACTCGGTCTGGCACCCGAGGCGTGGCTGGTCGTCCCCTATGTGATGGCAGCGCAGGCTCTCTCGGGCATCGCAAAGGACCTGACCAAGATGAGCTCGAAGAGCGCGGTCAAGCTCGTGGTGCCGGAAGATCAGGATGGTGCCCTCTACAAGTGGGTCGCGATCCTGACCGGCTCAAAGAACGCCCTGAAAGGGGTCGGCTTCTTCCTCGGCGGGGTTCTGCTCACGCTGGTCGGCTTCCAGACGGCGATGATCTGCCTGATGGCGATGGTGGGAGTCGCACTCGTCTCGGTGGCGCTGCTGATGCAAGGTGACCTCGGACGACCCGACGCGAAGGCGAAGTTCAAGCACATGTTCTCCAACGAACGAGCGGTGAACATGCTGGCCGCGGCCCGGATCTTCCTCTTTGCCTCGCGCGACGTCTGGTTCGTGGTCGGGCTGCCGGTCTTTTTGAGGACGGTTCTCGGCTGGTCGTTCTGGGAGGTCGGAGGCTTCCTCGCGATATGGGTGATCGGCTACGGGATCGTCCAGGCCTTCGCCCCGAGATTCGTCAAGCGGCGAGCGGATACAGGCGATTCAGAGCCAGACGGTCGAACCGCCACCTGGCTGGCCTTTCTCCTTGCGGCCTTTCCAGCCGGGATCGCGATCTCCCTCTCGGCAGATTTCGATGAGACGCTGACGATCGTGATCGGGCTGTTCGCTTTCGGAATCGTCTTTGCGATGAACTCGGCCGTCCATTCCTACCTGATCCTCGCCTACGCGCACGGGGACAAGGTCGCGATGAACGTCGGCTTCTATTACATGGCCAACGCTGGAGGCAGGCTGGTCGGGACGATCCTCTCCGGAGCGCTCTACCAGTGGCAGGGACTCACCGCATGCCTTTGGGCATCGGTCGCGTTCGTCCTGGCAGCGGGGCTGATCTCGCTGCTTCTGCCACGGCATCCGACCGTGGCAGGCAAGCGGCTCTCCGCGACACCGGCCTGAAGCGACGGGCTGAAAGGTGGACGACGGGGCTCGAACCCGCGACCTCCCGGACCACAACCGGGGGCTCTACCAACTGAGCTACGTCCACCGCGCAGGTGTCAATCTAGCGCGAGAAGGTCCGGCTGCCGCAGGTGCCGGTGTCGCCGATCAGGGCGCGAAGCGACGGAGCGGTGCCCCGGCGCCCTCGGGGAGCGTCGAGTAGCCGGTGCAGTAAGGATCAGCAGCCACCGATTCGTCCTGCGGGAAGCCGAAGTCGATCGAATATAGGCGCGACCGACCGCTCTGTGTGGTCAGCGCCTCCTCGATGCCGTCCGGATCGACATAGGCGGAGATCCCGAAGTAGGTCTTGACCAGCACCGTCTCGCCGTCCGGACACGCGTCGGCCGCCACCACGCCCCCCACATCCATCTCCCCGAGGAACTCGAGCGTGGTGTCGAATCCGGTCCCGAATACCGGAGCCTGCGCCACATAGACACGTGAGACGGGCTCGGCCTTGGTGATGACGAAGATGTCACCGTTCGCCGGATCGACGACCAGAGCCTCGGCGTCGCGGGCGCCGTCCGGGTAGACCAGACCGATCGTCTCCGGAGCAACCGATCCAAGGACGGACCCGGGCGCGACACCGCTCAGGGCTGGCTCGAGAATTCGGCGAACTCTGACCCGGGGCCGAACAGCTGCGTTATCACCGATATCCCCCACGTAGAGCGCGTCCGTTGCCGGGTCTTCTGCGGGACCGATCGCGATGTCCTCCCAGTCGGTGTTGCTGACGCCGGCGAGGGGTTGCTGCGCCAACAGACCTGCGGATTCATCGAGTGCGTAGAGCGTTGCGGCTCCCCCACTGTCGTCGTGAGTCCAGAATGTCCCAGGCGCCTCTCGACTTTCGGCCAGACCAGATGCCTCCGTGAGCGGAGCCGGCGCGTATCCGAGTAGCTCGATCCGTGTCGTGACCGCTCGCTGGGGTCGGCCGACGGTGACGAATCTCACCCGCTTGCGATCATCCCCGGATCCGCTGATCACCAGACCAGACAGACGCGAACCGGAAAGCAGTCGGCAATAAGGCATCGCTGAGGCGGCAGCACCTCCGAGCGACAGCCTGAACCGCTTGGTGCGTCCGGTGATCCGGCCGCTGCGCCGCGTCGTCACCACCGATTCATCACCCCTGGTCAAGGTGACACTGATCCTCACCTTCAGCCTGTGGCCGCTCGAATTACGGAGCTTCAAGACCTGAACCGGAATCCCCTCGACACACTGGATCGACTTGGAGCCGATGGAGACGGCTGTCTGCGGAGCCCTGCCCGCAAGCGAGGTCGCGGCGAAGCCGATGGCCCCCGCGGTCAGGAGCAGCCCTGCGATGAGCGGCGCTCGCCTCACCGCGCGTCCGAATGCTGTGTCGCTGTGGATCTCCATCGACTATGGAACAAGGTCGAGCGATGCTAGTCGCGCTACGCCCCCGGCAGGATTCGAACCTGCGACCCACTGCTTAGAAGGCAGTCGCTCTGTCCACTGAGCTACGGGGGCCGGCCGATCCTGCGACCAGCAAGACGAGCCTACATATACGGCACCGACCTATTGGAGAAAACGCACCCCGCGAAGTTTGGACGGGTGGACAAGCGCCAGACGCGTCGAGACGAATATGCTCACTCCACGCTGAGCAACCAACTCTGAGAGGAAGGCAACCCGAAGATGAGCAAGACCCGAAGCCAGAACGTCAAGGCAGCCAAGTGGAGCCGCAACGGCGACGACAACGCGCCGACCGACCTGACCAAGGACGACGGCTATCCGTTCGGGCAGAACGTCTTCAGCGCCACCGAGCAGGCGAAGCGACTCTCCCCCGAGACGATGAAGAAGCTCGAGGCCACTCTGGAGCGCGGTGAAGCGCTGGATACCTCACTCGCCGACGAGGTCGCCGATGCAATGAAGGACTGGGCGCTCGAGCGTGGTGCGACCCACTACACCCACGTCTTCCAGCCGCTGACCGGCTTGACCGCCGAAAAGCATGACTCCTTCTTCTCCCCCGACGGTGAGGGCTCGGCGATCGCCAGGTTCTCGGGATCCGAGCTGATCCAGGGAGAGCCCGACGCATCCTCGTTCCCGACCGGCGGCATCCGCGCCACCTTCGAGGCTCGTGGCTACACGGCTTGGGATGCATCGAGCCCCGCCTTCATCCTCGAAAACCAGAACGGCGCACTGCTTTGCATCCCGACCGCGTTCGCTTCGTGGACCGGCGAGGCGCTCGACGCCAAGATCCCGCTGCTGCGCTCGATGGACGTGCTCTCCAACTCGGCGATCCGAGCCCTCAAGCTCTTGGGCGACGACAAGTCGACCCGGGTCTTCACCACCGTCGGCCCGGAGCAGGAGTACTTCCTGATCGACGAGCAGTACTTCTACGAGCGCCCCGACCTCGTCACCACCGGACGCACCCTCTTTGGAGCCAAGCCGCCCAAGGGACACGAACTCGACGACCACTACTTCGGCTCGATCCCCGAGCGCGTGCTCGCCTGCATGCTCGAGACAGAGCTGGAGCTGGCAAAGCTCGGAGTACCCGTGCAGACCCGTCACAACGAGGTAGCTCCGGCCCAGTATGAGATCGCGCCGCTGTTCGAGAACTCGAACGTCGGCTCGGACCACCAGCAGCTGCTGATGCAGGTGATCCAGAACGTCGCCCGCAAGTACGGGTTGGTCTGCCTGCTGCATGAAAAGCCGTTCGCCGGTGTGAACGGCTCGGGCAAGCACAACAACTGGTCGATGGGCACCGACACCGGCAACAACCTGCTCGAGCCCGGTGACACGCCAGCGGAGAACCTGAGCTTCCTCTTCTTCTGTGCCGCGGTGATCCAGGCTGTCAACAGGCACCAGGGTCTGCTGCGGGCTTCGGTGGCCAACATCGGCCAGGATCATCGCCTCGGAGCCAACGAGGCTCCTCCTGCGATCATCTCGATGTTCCTCGGAGCCGAGCTCGACAACGTATTCGAGGCGCTCGCCGGTGGCAAGACCGGCGACGACAAAGCCGGTCAAACACTCGATCTCGGATCGGCCGTGCTGCCTCCGCTTCCGCTCCACGGAGGCGATCGCAACCGGACCTCGCCGTTTGCCTTCACCGGCAACAAGTTCGAGTTCCGCGCGCTCGGATCGAGCATGTCGCTCGCGTTCCCCAACACGGTGCTGAACACGATCGCCGCCGAGTCGATCGACGAGCTGTCCGATTCGCTCGAGAAGAAGCTGAAGAGCGGAACCAAACTCGCCGACGCGGTCGGCGAAGTCGTTGCCGAGACCTACAAGGCCAACAAGGCCGTCTGCTTCAGCGGCGACAACTACTCCGACGAGTGGCACAAGGAGGCCAAGAAGCGCGGCCTGAAGAACCTCCGCACCACTCCCGACGCGCTACCGGAGGTGACCGCCAAGAGCACCGTCGAGGCGTTCGAGAAGTACGGAGTGCTCTCCGAGCGCGAACTCGAGTCGCGCTACGAGGTCTGGGTCGAGCAGTACGCGATCCGGGCGAACATCGAGGCAGAGACCGCCGAGTCGATCGCGCGCACGATGATCCTGCCGGCAGCGCTGAAGCAGCTGGCCCTAGGTGCCGCTGCCAAGGATTTGACGGTCGGCAAGCAGGTCAAGCCGCTCGTGACCAAGCTGAACACGGCGCTCGGCAAACTCGCCAAGGCAAACGCATACCCCGACTCGCTCGAAGGCCTCAAGCTCGCCGTACACGCCCGCGACAAGCAGCTAGCCGCGATGGCCGAGGTACGCGACGCAGCAGACGCCTTGGAGAAGGTCGTAGCCGACGAGTACTGGCCGCTGCCGAAGTACTCGGAGATGCTCTTCATCAAGTAGTCAGCCAAACCTGACGAGTCGACGAGTCGAAAAACATCGGGGCGGCTGGATTCGAACCAGCGACCTCGGCCACCCAAAGGCCGCGCGCTACCAGGCTGCGCCACGCCCCGATGCGGCGAGTCTAGTGGCGGGCGCTGCCGCAGCGGGCTCTAGGGTTGGGTAATGGCTGAAATCACCCCGATCAATTCGATCCACTACGACCTCGAGCGGGTCGGTCCCTTCGCCGATCTCGCCGCTCCGCCCTACGACGTGATCGATTCGGCAGGGCGATCCGAGTTGCTCGTCCGCTCTCCCAAGAACATCGTCGAAGTCGACCTGCCGGAGCCGCCAGCCGACGATCCCGACGGGGACCGATACGCAAACGCCGCAGCGATCCTCTCCGGATGGCTCGACGACGGAACCATGGCGCGGGATGACGCCCCGTCGATCTGGGCGATGACCCAGGAATACGACGGTCCGGGTGGAACCAGGATGACCCGTCACGGATTCCTCTGCCGGGTGCGGCTAGCCGAATACGGTTCAGGCATACGCGCCCACGAGCGCACCCAGCCCGGACCCAAAGAGGATCGTCTTCGGCTGACTCGATCGACTCGCTGCAACCTCTCGCCTGTCTTCTCGCTCTACGAAGGAGACGCTTGGCCGACTCTCGCGCCCGCAATCGACGGGCAACAGGTGTGGGCCCAGGTAACCGATTCCGATGACACCGAACACCGGATCTGGCAGATCACCGACCCGGAGGTGATCGCATCTGTCGCTTCGGCCGTAGCCGACGCCGAGATGCTGATAGCCGATGGGCATCACCGCTACGAAACCGCCTTGACTTACCGCAACGAGAGAATCGAAGCCGACGGCGAGGCCGGCGATGCCGACTTCGTGATGATGGCGCTCGTCGGCCTGGACGACCCTGGACTTACCGTTTTCCCTACCCATCGCCTGCTGACCGAGATCGCAGCTGATGAGCAGAAGCGGACCACGCTCGGCGAAGGAATGCGCGAGCTTTTCGATATCGCTCAGGTCGACCACTCAGACCTCGACCCGGGCGGCGCAGAAGGCATTGGCGTGTTCGGCTACCTCGACTCTCATCACCGTCAGCCGATGCGTCTGACCCTGAACGACGCCGGGCGCAAGGTCGTGGACTCCGAGTTGGCTGGTGCCTCCGATGCCTATCGCGAACTCGACGCCGCGATCCTCGAAGCGGTGGTGTTCAAGCACCTGCTCGGGATGACCGAGGACGACATCGCAGCAAAACGGGGTCTTGCCTACACCCCGCACAACGAAAGAGCACTCCAGATGCTCGACGCAGGTGATGCCGATGCCGCTCTGCTGCTTAGGCCAACACCGGTAGAAGCTGTCAAGGCAGTCGCCGATGCCAGCGAGACGATGCCCCCCAAGTCCACCTACTTCTTCCCCAAGCTGCTAACCGGCATCGCATTGAACCCCCTCGGTTAGCGCCGGTGGGCCAGTGACCATAGGATTACCCGGATGAAGATCTACACCCGAAAAGGCGACGACGGATCCACCTCGCTCTGGTACGGCGGGAGGGTGGTCAAACACGACCCGCGCACCGAGGCTTACGGATCAGTAGACGAGGCGAACTCCGCCCTCGGAGTGGCTCGAGCCCTCTGTGGCAAAGCCGATGCCGAGGTGGCAGAGGATCTGCTCGCGCTGCAGAACGGACTCTTCGTGGTCGGAGCGGAGCTCGCAACGGCGCCAGAGGCCTCTGACCGGCTCGAGGACGGGATCAGCCGCGTGACCGAGCCGATGGTCGCCGAGCTGGAGGAGGCGATAGACCGCTACATGGCTCGAGTCGACCTGCCGCCGAAGTTCGTGATCCCGGGCGGCACACACCTGTCGGCGGCACTCGATGTGGCACGGGCCTCTACCCGTAGGGCCGAGCGGAGAGTCGTCGAGTTGAAAGAGGCCGGAGGCCTAGCCTCCGAGAGCGTCCTGCACTACATCAACCGAGCTTCTGACCTGATCTGGGCGATGGCTCGGTTCACGGACGTAGATGACCCCGAGCTTTTCGAAGGTCGCGGCGAAAGCGGAGAGTAGTGATGAGCGGCAGTGACCCGCTCTCCTCGCTTCGCGCTTCGCTTCTTCATCCCGACGAGGCAATCGGTATGGAGGTCAAGGGCGGCAAGAAGGAGGCCGCGGTTCTCGTTCCCGTTTACGGATGGCCAGACTCACCCGGTCTGGTCATGACCGAGCGCCGAGCCGACCTGCGCCGTCACGCCGGTGAGATCTCGTTTCCTGGCGGAAGGCGCGACTCGGGTGAACATCTGATCGAAACTGCTCTGCGAGAGGCCGAAGAGGAGATAGGACTCGAGGTCGACGAGGTCGAGATCCTCGGCGCGCTGCCACCGGTGGGGACCTTCGTCACCGGATACAAGATCAACCCGTTCGTCGGTTCGATCAATGCGCCCGAGTCGCTTGGACTCTCTCCCAACCCCGACGAGGTGGAGGCGATCCTCGAAGCGGAACTGACCGCACTGCTCGACACGCGCACCCACAAGCGTGTGCCCCAAAGTCGGATTCCGCTGAAGACCGACACCTTCGAGGCCGAGGGCAGGTTGATCTGGGGAGCTACGGCGCGGATCCTCTCCCACTTTTTCGAACTGATCGAAGACCCGCGCCGCGCTACCGGAACATCTGGGAGCTGAGCTTCCTCCCGAAAAGAAGTCGAATCAGCTGACTTCGCGAAGCTTGCCGGTCTCGACCTCGTAGACGAAGCCCCGAACCGCGTCGGTCTTGGGGATGAAGGGGCTCGACTGAATCCGGCTCACCGACTCGCGGACGCTCTCCTCGAGATCAGGGAACGCCTCGCTGGCCCAAGCCGGCTCCTCACCGACGTCCTCTTTGATCTGGGCCTTGAAGTCCTCGTCGGTGAAGGTCAGCATGCCGCAGTCGGTGTGATGGATGAGGATGATCTCCTCGGTTCCGAGCAACCGTTGGGAGATCGCAAGCGACCTGATCTCGTCGTCGGTCACTACACCGCCGGCGTTGCGGATGACATGGGCATCGCCCTCCTCCAGCCCGAGCAGGCCCTGGGGATTGAGCCTCGCATCCATGCAGGCGAGGATGGCGACCTTCTTGCCCGGAGGCATTGGCAGGTCGCCCTTGTCGAAACCTTCTGCGTAGGCCTCTGAGTTCTTGAGAAATTCGTCGGTAACGCTCATCGGATTCCTTTCTTGATTGCTGTGCCGAATTAAATACCTTATACCTGATCGGTATTAGGTATTTATAGCATGGCCGCTGCTCATCGCGGATCGAACAAGGACTCGAGAGCGTCAGATGTATCCGCAGCCCACGCCTCGGCATCGCGTGGGCTTTCGAGAAACACAATCGGAATCCGCCAGGTGTCCCCAGCCCGCTGCACGATCTCGCGCCCCTGCTCGAGTCTGGCCGACTGAACGCTTCCAACGGCCTCGTAGGCAAAGCCGCGCACTGGCGTGTCCACCAGCTTCTCCATCAGGCTCTCCAGCCTCGGTCCGTGGATGGCGGCGATCACCTCGGGTTCGGCCTCGGCGACGCCAAGCAGCCAGACGACGACCGCAACGTCACCGACCAGATCGAGAATCGTTCCCGGCCTGTCGGGGTCGGCAAGAGCAGGCTCTATCCCTGCCTTCTCGATCGCCTCGAGGCCAGACTCCTCCCGACTGGTCCCGCGAACCTGCCAGCCTCGTCGGAGCAGCTCCGAGCCGACCTCGCGGCCTCGACATCCGCAGCCGACTATCAGTGCTCTTGCCATTGGGCGAGGTTAGACCCGCTGCTGCATCTGCGACCAGTCGCTCCGTTAGCCTCGCATCATGTCCGGCACCCCTGAGATTGCAAGCGTCGACGGAAGAGTAGGCCCGACCAGCGAGGCGCTCATCCCGGCGCACGACGACGGGCTGCTTCGCGGCGACGGGGTGTTCGAAGTGATCAAGGTCTACGGCGGCTCGACCCATGCCCTCGGCGACCACCTCGACCGAATGGAGCGCTCGGCTTCGGCGATCAGCCTTGACCTGCCACGCAAGGCAATCGAGGCCGAAGCGAAGTCATTGCTCGAGCAGGCCGGAGAGGTCGACGCCCAACTGAGACTGGTCGTCACCCGTGGCGGCCGCAGACTCGCCTTCATAGAACCGCTGGTCGACTGGCCCGAAACGGCAGAGCTGGCAACGGTGACTTACGCCCCTAGCGTGATCCTGACCGGCGTGAAGTCTCTCTCCTACGGGGCCAACATGCACTCGACCCGAATAGCCAAAGAACGAGGCGGCAACGAATCCCTCCTGGTGACCCCCGACGGAACGGTCCTCGAGGGACCGACCTGCTCGATCTTCTGGGTAGACCGAGATGGCGTGTTGAAGACACCCTCACTCGAATCAGGCATCCTCGACTCGATCGTGCGTGACCGGGTGCTCGCGGAGATGGAGGTCGAAGAGGGGATCTATCCGTTGGATGAGTTGCTCTCCTGCACTGAGGCATTCCTTGCCTCGACCACACGCGAAATCCAGCCGGTCTCGCGTATCGACGAGACTGAGCTGCCGCAGGCTCCGGGCCCCAGGACGCTAGAAGCTCAAGCCGCCTTCAAATCGGTCGTAGAGCGCGAGCTCGGTACCTGATCTCAGACGCTCGGCGGCGTATCGCGCAGGTACCACTCGGCATCGAGTGCGCCCTTGCAGCCTGAGCCAGAAGCAGTGATCGCCTGTCGATAGGTGTGGTCGACCAAATCACCTACGGCGAATACCCCCGCCAGTTTGGTGCGAGTTGAAGGCTCCTCGGTCACTACATAGCCCTCGTCGTTCAGATCTACCTGGCCATCGACCAGACTCGAAAGCGGTGTATGGCCGATCGCAACGAAGGCTCCACCGACCTCGAGCTCCTTCTTCTCGCCGGTTTCGGTGTTCTCCATCGCCACCTTGGCGATCTTTCCATCCTCTCCTGCGATGAACTCGGTCGGGGCATAAGGAGTGAGGAACTCGATGTTGTCCTGGTCGCGCGCACGGTCCTGCATGATCTTCGAGGCGCGGAACTCATCGCGCCGGTGGACGATGGTCAGCTTGCTGGCGAATTTCGAGACGAAGATCGAGTCCTCCATCGCCGAATCGCCGCCTCCTATCACCACGACCTCCTGATCTTTGAAAAAGGCTCCATCGCAGACGCCACAGGTAGACACACCCATCCCCTGAAGCTCCTGCTCTCCGGGGATGCCAAGCCTCTTCGGCTCCGCGCCCATTCCGAGAATCACCGACTTGGCCTGATGTTCCTCTCCTCCGACCACGACCGTCTGCACTCCGCCGTCTGACAGGCGAAGTTCGGTTGCGTCGTCGGTGATGAATCTGGTACCGAAGCGCTCGGCTTGTGCGCGGAACTCTCCCATCATCTCGGGGCCCATGATCCCCGTGGGGTAGCCCGGGTAGTTCTCTACATCGGTCGTGTTCTGCAGCTGACCGCCCCAGGCAAAGCCCTCGACGACCAGCGGCTCCAACTCGGCGCGCGCGGCATAGAGCGCAGCCGTGTAGCCAGCGGGGCCGCCGCCGACGACGATCATGTTTTCGATTCGATCAGCACTCATCGAAAACTCATCCTAACGAGGGAGGCAGTCCTCCCACTTCCGCACCGCTTCGGTGAGCTCGTCAGCCGTCGCCGGATGCTCCGGAACCCTTGACCGGAGCGGGCAAAGGCACGCTACGTCCCTCAGCCTCCCAGCGCGCAACCGTGTGTCGCAGTTGGAAGAAGGCGATGATCCCCGGCGGTATCGGCAGCCAGAAGGCGATTACGCGATAGGTCAACACGGCGGCGAATACCTCAGCGGCCGGGATACCGAAGAGAACGAAGGCTCCGATCATCCCGGCATCGACTGCACCCACTCCGCCGGGTGCGAGCGGAAAGAGGTTCGCAACCATCCCGAGAAAGAACCCTTGGACGATCACCCCGAAAGGAACCTCGACATGGAATGCCTGAAAGCTGGCCCAGAGGATCCCTATGTTCGCTGCCCAGAACCCGATCGCGCCGCTGAAGGCGAGGATGCCGCTCTTCGGGTCTTCGGCAAAGGCGAGTGCATCGCGCGTTCCTTGTGCGAAGGTCGCAGGAGCAGAGGCAGCCTTCTTGGCGAACTTGGCAAATCGTCCCGATAGTGCCCCCTCGATCCGCCCCTCGATATCTCCCGGAAGCAGTGCCAGCAACGCGACGATCAAGATTGCGGCTCCCGCAAGCGCGGCGGGAATGATCGTCGTTGACACCTTCCCACCCCCGGGCAGCACACCGGTGCGCAACAAAACCCCGAACACGATCAAGGCGAACATGTAAACCGAGTAGAGGATCACCAAGAAAGCAACCATCCTGCCGGCAGCCAGCCTGCGCTCCATGCCCGCCTTCCTAAGCGCCCAGTAGGTAAGGAATATGCCGCCCGCGCCACCAGCAGAGAAGATCCGGGTAGCCGCGAGGCCGGCCATCGTGATCTGGTAGGACTCTGCCCAGCGCAGGTGGATGATCTTCTCGGCGACGACTCCGCGAAACAGCGCAACGTATGCGGCAAAGGCCAGGATGTTGAACAGCAACGCCACCACGACCCAGTCGAGGTCTCCCTTCTCGATCGTGCCGAACGCGTCCTCGAGACCGACGAGTCTCGGGAACAGCACGTAGATGGCTACGGTCAAAGCCACGACCGCCAACAGGGTCTGGATGATGCGCTTGGGGGCTGCGAAGAACTTGGGTTCGGCCTCGGCGAGAACCTGCTCCGGCGACTCCGCGGTCATCTCCTCGGCAAGTTCTTCCTTCTCTGACTTGGCCTTTTGGGGTTCGTCAGGCACCAGAGTCACCTACGCGTTGGCGATGTCCTCCAGGGTTCGGAGCCGATCGCTGACCATCTCCGCCACCGGCTCAAATCGAGGATCGAGGAACCGCACAGCGGCAACCAGCGCAGCGCCTGCGGCCAGATCAGTTACGTAGTGCTCGCCGAGGTAGACGAGAGCAAAGCCGAGAGTCAGGGCGTAGGCCCATCCAATCGCGCCATCGATCTTTCCTGTCTCGGAGAGAAGAATCGCTGCCATCAGCGCGCTGGCAAAGTGGAGCGACGGCATCGCCGCCCACGGATTGCCGTCGAAGGTTCCGTACAAGCGCTCCCATGCAGGACCCCATGTGTCCTCCCCTACTTCGGTCATGATCCGCCGGACGCGGTCGGGGGTGTACCCCTCCTGAGAGGCCCACCACGGAGGAGCGGTGGGGACCACGGCATAGCCAACGCAACCGATGTCGTAGACCGCTGCGGTCTGACGAGCGGCCCTGGCGAAGGTTTCTGGCTTGCGGGCCATGATCCAGATCAACGCACCATGCGGCCAGAAGAACCAGAGCCAATGGGCCCAGGAGAGCGACTTGTCCAGAGCGTTGCCGCGTCCAAGCCCCGAGAGTGCCTCCTGAAGTCTGGTATTCGGAAGCTTGCCACGGCCGATGGCAGTGTCGATCCGAATCGGATACTTGATCTTGACCCGCCGCCGAAGCGCCTCCGGGTCGTCGTATGGAAGCTCATGGGAGACGATGAACGCCCAGCCCTGAAGGAAGTAGAGAGCAAGGTCACGGGCCGGGGTGCGCCTAGAGAGAACCGCAAGCGCAGGGGGACCAGAGGCAACAGCAGCGGCTGTCGCAGCCGGGGGAATCTTCAGCTGCTTGCGGACCAAAGGCACTACGGCTGCAGCACCGAGCGCCGCAAATGCGGCTCCCCGCACCAGTGGACGCAATCTGGTGCGCTGCGGTGGTTGGCGGTCCGCTCTATACACAGGCGTGGCGAGTATAAGTCGGTAAGAGGAATCCCCGCGCAACCGAACGGCCGCCAAATGACCGAGACAGACAATTCGAACCTCGAGGGAAAGACTCTGGCCGTCACCGGCGCAGGGGGATTCATTGGGTCCGCCGTCTGCCAGCGGGCAAGCCAAGAGGGAGCGAAGGTGATCGGCCTCGACAGGGACCGCGAGGCGATCGAGAGGGCCCGCACAGCAGGAGCAACCGAGGTAATAGAAGGCGACGTGGTCGACCGCAATGCGGTGGCCCGCGCGATCTCCGGAGCCGACCTGGTGGTTCATACGGCAGCCAACGTGAGGGAATGGGGTTCGATGGAGGACTTCATCGAAGTCAACGTGGCCGGTACGGCAAACGTGCTCGACTCGGCACCGGAAGGCGCGCGGATCGTTCACCTCAGTTCCGTAGTCGTCTACGGCTACGACGACCCAAGCACCCAGGACGAGTCGGCTTCACTCAGATCTGTGGGGATCCCGTATGTAGACACCAAGGCGGCATCGGATCGTCTCGCCAGAGAGCGACGAGCGGTCGTCATCAGGCCGGGAGATGTCTACGGGCCAGGCTCGGTTCCCTGGGTGGTCCGGCCGCTTCAGCTGATGAAAAAGCGAATCCTCGCGGTTCCCAAGGAGTCCTGGATGCTTCCAGTCTTCGTCGATGATCTAGTCGACGCGATCATGCTCGGACTCGAATCCGGCAAGCCGGGAGAGGCCTACACCGCCTGGAGCGGCGAACAGGTCACCTTCGCCGAGTACTTCGATCGGCTCGCCTTGGCCGCCGGACTACGTCCCCCTCTGAGGCTTCCCACCCCGGCCCTCTGGTTGGTGGGCGCTCTCGCCGAGGGGAGCGCACGCCTTACCCGACGGCCCCCTGCAATCGGCAGGTTCGGAGCAACCTTCATCTCCCGCTCGGGTGATGTGTCGAACGAGAAGCTCAGAGAGGGCCTCGGTTGGGTTCCCAAGGTGACGATCGACGAAGGAATCGCCCGCAGCGTGGCTGGTCGAGAGCACGAGTAACTCCACGCCTGATGCGATTAACCCGCCGCGACTGCGGTTACCTTCATCGGGTCGATCGGTAGTCGATCGATGTCGGCGCGCCCCCGCGCCCGACCTAAGACAAGGAGATGAAATTGGCAGCAGCCAAGAAGAAGGCATCGAACATGGGTCCCTCCGGCTGGGCAGCATTTGCCGGCGTAATCCTGTTCGTGGTCGGCGTGTTCAACGTCCTGTACGGACTGGCAGCACTGCTCAATGACAGCCAGGTGCTGGTCACGAACGGCCACGACGGAGTGCTGATCTGGAACCTGACCACCTGGGGCTGGATACACCTGGTGATCGGAGCAGTCATGGTCGCCGTCAGCATCGGGCTGTTCGCAGTCAAGGAGTGGGCGCGCGTAATCGCAGTCATCTTCTGCGTACTGAGCGCAATCGCCCATATCGGTCTGATCACCGCGTTCCCGCTGTGGTCGATCCTGATCATCGTCCTCGACGTGCTGGTGATTTACAACCTCACGGTCAAGGGCGGGGAGATGAAGACCGCTTAGCACCGCAGATAAGCAAGAGAAACGACGCAGGTCTCGACCCGCGTCGGTGGACCCTTATCGGGCTCGCCGGCGCGGGTCGAGTTTGTTCGTATCGCACTAATCGAAGCTGAGATGGCCGCTCGGGAAGCCTCACCGACCGCGGGCTGAATAGAATGGGCGCGTCTTGCTCGCACCAGATCCCGCCAGCTCAAGCACCGGTTCCGAGATCAACACCCTGTACTGGATCGCGCTTGCGATCGCGGCAGTGTTGGTCCTGCTGATCAATGCCGGTTTGATCGTGATGTTCCTGCGCGGTCGCGCTTCGAGGGGCGACCAGCCCAAGCCTGCAAGATCCAAACGCGGTTCGACCTTGGTGATTGGTGCTGTGCTCGCAGCACTCGCGGCCGCGATCTTCGTGGTCGGGATCATCTACACGGAGGGAGCGGGGGTCGAGACCACCGCCGCATCAGCCGCAGACAGCGAAAGCCAGATGACAGGCGACGACACCGAAGCCAAGGCCGCTCGTGGAGAACAAACGCTCGAAGTCCTTGCATCAGGTCAACAGTGGATCTGGCGATACCAGTACCCGGATGGCACCTTCTCGTATTACGAACTCGTTCTGCCGGTCGGGCAACCGGTCAGGATCGACCTCGAATCAACCGATGTACTCCATCGCTGGTGGATTCCCGGGTTGACCCAGAAGGCCGATGCCGTGCCGGGCAAAACCCATGTCCTGAGCTTCACCCCCGACAAGGAGGGGACATTCAAGGGAGCCTCTTACGCATTCTCCGGGTCCAACTACGCCACGATGAGGACAGTGGTCAGGGTCGTCTCGCAAGATGAGTTCAACCGCTGGCTCGATGACCAGGGTGCCGAAATCGCCTCGGCTCAGAAGTGGGTGCAGGACGAGATCGCCAAGAACGGTCCTTACGGCGCAATCGAGAAGGCAGGGGCCGAAAAGTGAGAGATCCGATCAATACCCATCCCGAAGTCGCGGTTCAGGGGGTCAGCTCCAAGCGTCCAGGGTGGATGAGCTTTGCGACCAGTTCCGACCACAAGGATGTCGGAAGGATCTATATCGGCGCCGCGCTTGGCTTCCTCGCGCTGGCAGCAGTCGAGTTCTTCCTGATGCGTCTGCAGTTGATGGTCCCTGACAACACACTGATAGCTCCGGTCACCTTCAACCGCCTGCTTTCCGTCTTCGGAGTGACCCTGACCTCCCTGTTCGTACTGCCCCTCGCAATGGGTCTGATCACCTACCTCCTGCCCCTGCAGATCGGTGCGCGCTCGCTCGCGTTCCCCCGTCTGGCGACCGTTGCTCTCTGGCTCTTCTTGACCGGAGGGGCCTTGACCTACATCTCCTTCTTCTACACGCCCCCCGAAGCAGGCCCGCTCGGCCTCCCTCCGCTCTCTGGCGACCTGGCCTTCATCGACAACAACGGAACCGATGTCTGGATTGCCACCGTCGGGCTCTCCACACTCGGTCTCGTGCTGCAGGCGATCAACATCGTCGTCACCGCCTCGCGCGAGCGCGCGCCGGGTATGGCCTGGAGGCGATTCCCGACCTTCGCGTTCTCTGGCGTGGTCAGCTCCTGGCTGCTGCTCGTAGTAGGACCGGCGATGATCGCGGGCTTGACCATGCTGATGATCGACCGCCACTACGGCGGAGTCTTCTTCAATTCCGGAGAAAGCGGCTCCCCCACCTACTTCGAACACCTCAGCTCGATCTTCACGACCGGCGTCTATCTGATCACTCTGATCACCGCGATCGGCGCGATCTCGGAAATCCTGCAGACCTTCGCCGGAAGAGCTCTCCCACACAGGCGCGCGGTCTCACGTTCGCTCGTCGCCATAGCGGTTCTCGGGTCTCTGGCCTGGATGCAGAACATGATGTCGGCCGAGATCCGCATCGGCTTCCTCTACGCCGCGATGGCCTTTGCCCTGGCGCTCATCGTGCCCATAGGCATCGTCTTCTGGAACTGGTTCGGAGTACTTGCTTCAGGCTCGATCAAGCTGCGCGCGCCGGTCGTCTTTGCGGTCGGCGCGATCTCCCTGCTCAGCCTCGGACTCGCCGGCGAGATGATGCAGAGCCTGATCCCGGTCAACTGGCTGCTGGCCGGCACTACCGACTCGACAGCAGAGACGGGCCTGGTGCTGATCGGCGGATCGGTCATGGCCGGATTTGCAGCGCTGCACTACTGGATACCGAAGATGACCGGTCGTGAGGTCGGTGAGGGAACTGGCAAGGTCTCTGCGGTCGTGATCTACCTGAGTGCCCTCGTCATCTGCGCCTGCCTGTTCCTCGCCGGACTCAACGGACAGCCGGCCGATACCTACAGGTTCTATGCAGGAGAAGGTCTCGATACCTACAACCTGATCGCATCGATCGCGGCGATCGTGCTGATGCTCGGGATCTTGACCGAGCTGACGAACATCACGCTGAGCGTCCACCACGGCCGGCGCGTTGGCCACGATCCATGGGGCGGCTCGACACTCGAATGGTTCGCCCTCTCGCCTCCGCCCGCTCACAACTTCGACCTGGTACCTGATGTCCGCTCGAGCGAGCCGATGTCCGACATCAGGCGCGGAATAGAACGTGATTCGGCTGAAGCCGCCGAGACGGCCAAGGTCGCTGAGCCGGTAGCCTAGGGTCATGCAGAACCCTCGCGCAGGCGAGGCCCTGCGCCGGTTTAGGCGCCTCGCCCTGGTAACAGCAGTTGTGACTTTCCTCCTCGTCGTAGTCGGCGGGATAGTCCGTGTCAGCGAGTCCGGTCTGGGCTGCGGCCCTTCCGGCAGCGGACTGCACGGATGGCCGCTTTGCGGAGGACAGGTGCTGCCGGTCGTTGGCGACGAGGCGCTTTTCGTCGAGTTTTCACACCGCTTCCTCGCAGGGGTTGTCGTGCTGCTGATCGCAGTGATGATCTGGCTTGCCTTCCGCGATCTGCGTGAGCTGCGCTGGCCGGTGCGCGGATCTATTGCGGTTGGTGTCTTGGTGCTCTGCCAAGCGGCCCTGGGCGGCCTGACGGTCGAATACAACCTCTACGAGGCCCTGGTGGCCGCACACCTCTGTCTGGCGATGATCTGTTTCGGTTTGCTGATCTGGCTCACCGTCGCCGCTGGCGACTCTGAACGCGTCGACGCAGGCGAAAAGCCAAGGGCGCCGATCTCGAAACTGAAGCCGTTCGTCTTTACCGCTGCCGGCTTCCTGCTTGCCTCGATGGTTGCCGGCTCATACATGGCCGGAACCGAAAAGCTCGGCTCCGATGGAGCGGCGGCCGAGGGGGCACACATGGCCTGCGGTAACCAGTTCCCCGGCTGCCTCAACAAAGGCGTGCTGCCATTTGGCACCAACGAACTGATCGACATCCACCTGACCCACCGCGTGCTCGTCTACTGCGCTGCGCTGGCGATCATCGTGCTCTTGATTGCTGCGTGGAGGCTGGGTTCGCGCAGCAAGCTGCTGCTGCTGGCAGGTGGGCTGCTGACCCTGCAGATCGCACTTGGCGGGATGAATGTATGGCTCGGCGAGCATGCCGTGCTCGTAGTTGCACACCTTGCTACCGCTGTTGCCCTCTGGACCTCGATCCTGCTGATCGGCTACACGCAGGCGCTCTCGCCTGCAGCCGCTCCCAAGACAAAGAGGAGCCGGAATACAAAAGCAGTGGCTGCCTAGGATGCGTACCGAAACGACAACTCCTTCGAGCCCCACCTCCAGATCCGCCAGCGGGGAACCCGCCACGACCAACGGCAACGGGGTGCCGGCCAAGAGCAGCCTCAACGCAACGACCACCAGTAGTTCGCAAGATGGCGTAATGCGCAGGGCGATCAGCACGGCAAACGACTACGTGACCCTGACCAAGCCGAGGATCATCTCGCTGCTGCTGCTCACCACGGTCGCAACCATGTTCGTTGCAGATCCCTCCGGCCCCGGCATCGGGACCATCCTCTGGACGATGCTCGGTGGATACCTCGCTGCAGGAGGCGCCGGGGCAATCAACCACTACCTCGAGCGCGACACCGACTCGCGAATGGAGCGCACCCGAGGCAGGCCGCTGGCATCAGGGCGGATCAGCCCGCTCAAGGGGCTGGCTTTCGGAATCGCCCTGGGCACCCTGGCAACGGTTCAGCTGGCCATCACGGTCAACCCGCTTGCGGCAGCGCTGTCGCTGGCCGGACTGCTTGGCTACGTGTTCGTATACACGCTCTGGCTCAAGCCGCGGACACCGGAAAACATCGTTCTCGGAGGAGCTGCCGGAGCCATACCCCCATTGGTCGGCTGGGCTGCGGCCACCGGTGGCCTGACCCTGGATGCCTTCTGGCCATTTGCGGTTGTCTTCTTCTGGACTCCACCCCACTTCTGGGCGCTCTCGCTGCTGATATCCGACGACTACGCCAAGACCGGCACGCCAATGCTCCCGAACGTCCGAGGCGAAGCAACTACCAGGCAGCGGATCCTCCTCTACACGCTGGTGCTGACCGCAGTCAGCCTGGCGCCGTTCTTCACTGGGCTGTTTGGATCGCTCTATCTGATCTCGGCATCTGTACTCGGAGGAGTGTTCATCGCCGGAAGCATCGCCCTGATAAGGCGTCCCTCGCGCGAATCGGCACGGAATCTCTACCTCTGGTCGCTTGCTTACCTGGCACTGCTCTTCTGCACTATGGCCCTCGACCGCGTCCTATAAGGTTCCTCTCGTAATGGATCGCAATCGAGCACGCTCAAACATCAAGTCCGGCCTGTGGGCTGGGGCCCTTGCCCTGTTCGTTTTTGCCGCCGCCTTCTACATCGCAGTCCTCTACCTCGCATGAGTCAACCCGAGAAGCCGTCAGAGCTGATCTACCTGCCCGCTCCCACCGCGCTACCGGTGATCCTGGCGATCGGAATCGCATTGATCGTGTTCGGAACATTTGCCTGGTGGCCCTACGCGGCTCTAGGCGGCATCCTGGCCATAGGAGCCTTCATCGCCTGGATGCGGAAGAACCGCACGGATATTGCCCGTATGCCGCGCGAGCAGGAGGAAACTCCGGCTCGCATACCTCTTCGCTGAGCGCTCCTTACCCGCTGATCATCGCTCGTGCGATTAGTCGCAAGCGCGGCCGAAAACAGGGCAGGCTGACGGAGCGTGGTCAGGCTCTCCCGATAGGATTAGGGCAATGAATCGTCCCAAGTCCTTCGGAGCATTTCTGCGCATTGGTATCGGGCTCGTCGCCACAGCTTCCCTCGTGGCCCTCTCTGGCTGCGACCTCCAAGAAGACGCAGACACCGCCCGTGGTGAACAACTCTTCGTCCAGAAGTGCGGCAGCTGCCACGCCCTGACCGCGGCCGGCACGCAGGCAAACGTCGGACCAAACCTCGACTACGCCTTCAAAGCCTCCAGGGCGATCGGTGCGGACCAGGACACGATCGAGGGCATCGTCACTCACCAGATCGAGTACCCGCGCCCCGCCGACCCGAAAGACACCCACCTCTACATGCCGGCGAATCTGGTCGAAGGCAATGACCTGAAAGACGTTGCCGCATACGTAGCGAGCGTGGCAGGCGTACCGGGAATCAAGCCCCCGCAGTTCGTGCCTGAGGAGTTCTTCGTATCCAACTGCGGCGGCTGCCACATACTCTCGGCTGCAGGCACGCAGGGCGTAACCGGACCGAATCTCGACAACAGCCTTTCCGGGCAAACTCCGGATTGGATCCAGAATGCGATCGTCAACCCCAACAGCGAGATCGCTGCCGGCTATCAGGCCGGGGTGATGCCACAGAACTTCGGTCAGGTAATGACGCCTGACCAGCTGAAGAAGCTAGTCGACTACCTCGAGAAGTCAGTCAACGGCTGACCTCTTCACCGGCGAGGGGTTTTCGCGCCCTCGTCTGTCTCATCCGGAGACGCAACCCACCTGCGTAGCCAGATCACGACCCTGATCAGGGCGACAGCGATCAGCAGGCCAGCCAGGATTGCGGCAGCAAGGCCAGAGACGAGAACCGCCAGCGCTACGACTACTGCCCCCGAGACGAGAACCATCACGAGCAGCCTGAAGGCGTCTCCCTCGTTCTGAAAGGGGTTGCGCAGGTCTTTGCGCCCGGAGCGGGGATCGGAGGCTTCTGGGGCTACGAGAACGCCTCTAGAGGACGTAGACGGTGACGAAGACGATCACCCACATCACGTCGACGAAGTGCCAATAGATACTCGGCAGTTCGAGTCCGCGGTGATCTTCAGCCTTCGGCCCGAAGTGGCCGCGCCACAACCGCACGTTGACGATGGTGAGGAGGATGAGACCGACGATCACGTGGGCGCCGTGGAGGCCGGTCAGACCGTAGAAGATCGAACCGAAGGCACCGTCACGGGCGCTGAATCCTACGTGGATGTACTCGTTGAGCTGAATGAAAAGGAAGGTGGCACCCAACAGCCAGGTAACCGCCATCGCAGCCGTCGCGGCCCTGCGATTGCCTCGACGAATACCTTCAAGCGCCCAGTGAATCGTGAAGCTCGATGAGACCAGGATCGCCGTATTGACCCCCGCCACGACAACCGGTAGCTCATACGGGGACGGCGGCCACGGGCCGTCGTTGACCACCACCCGCAGGAAGAAGTAGGAGGCAAAGAACGCGCCGAAGAGCATCGCCTCGGTGACGAGGAAGATCAGCAATCCGAGCGTGGTCTGGTCGACCTTCGAGCTCTTGTTGGCCTCGGGTGGCCCGTGATGGTGATGGTCGTCTGTTGCGTGACCCAAGCTCACGGATGCGCTCTCCATCAGGCCTCCTCGTCCTCTGTGTCGCTTTCTGACCCTACTGCTGCCAGGGCCGCGGACCTTGCAGCTGAAACCCTCGCACGGCGGCCGGAGGACTCGATGTGCTCTACCGGTTTACCGGTCGCCTTCTCGGCCTCCTGTACCAGCCCCTGCTCGATCCATTCGGACTTTTCGCCCTTCAGCGTCGAGATCAGGATGTCGTCGAGGCGGTAGTGCTCGTTTGCGTTACGAATCGCAGTGAGGGGGTCTGGACTCATCGGCTGACCAGTTGCATCGATCTCCTTGTCGTACATGGCGCTCAAGGTCCGCGCCAGGTTCTCGCAGATCTCCTCGCGACTTACCTCGCCTGAGCGCGGTGCGATGAAGGTGTATCGGTGGGGGCTCTTCTCTGCCCGCTCGATCAGCCTGCTGACGAGCTCCTGACTGTTGATCGTCTTGGTCGCGACGACGAGGGTGTGGGTGATGTCCCAGTTAACGCCGTCCTCGTCCACGCGAACCGGAATGTGTTCGATCGGAACCTCGTAGCGAGAGCGTGCCCAGTCCACGAAATCACGGCGAAGAGGGCCGAAACGGGTCTCGTAGAGACACGAGAGGAGCACCCGGTCGGGATTGGTCGCCCGAATTGCATCATCGAGGGCCAGAGGCGGATCGGGGTCCATGACTCCACCAACAGAGGGGATTCCGAACTCGCCGAGGACCTGCGAGGTGACATCCACCCTGCTCTGGGCGGAGTCCCTTGCCTGATCGGGATCGACGATCTGACCTACGTCAGGCTCGTTCTGCGGCGCTATGACGCCAAAGTAGTCAGCACCTGCATCGGTCATCTCACGACAGGCGTTGAGAAGCTTTCGCCCACCAGCCACCTCGTTGAGGAATACGAGAACACGCTTCTCCTCACCGCTGCGCGGCGGATTGTCAGGCTGCGGATAGTTGGTATCCGAGTCGCTCACGGACCGGATCCCACAGAGCCGACAGTTGCCGGTTTGGGCTGCTCGACAGTTGCCTGGTCTTCGCCGGCGAGGATCGCGTGACGCGCGCCAGGTACACCGAACTCATACGGGCCGCCAACCACGCGGGGGATCTCGTCGAAGTTGAACACCGGTGGGGGCGAAGAGACCAGCCACTCGATCGTGTTCGCGCGCCACGGGTTGGCACTTGCCTTCGGGCCGTACTTCCAGCTGACGGCCATGTTGTAGACGAAGACAATCTGGGCGAGGCCGAGTATTGCCGACGCGATCGAGATCTCCAAGTTCCATGCAGCGAACTCGGATGAGTAGTCAGCCACTCGACGGGGCATACCCTCGAGGCCGATCCAGTGCATCGGGATGAAGGTTCCGAACATGCCCACGAGCGTCAACCAGAAGTGGATGCGGCCGAGACGCTCGTCGTACATCCGGCCGGTGATCTTGGGGAACCAGTGGTAGAGGCCAGCGAAGATCGTGAATACCGACCCACCGAAGAGTACGAAGTGGATATGAGCAACCACGAAGTAGGTGTCGGAGATGTGGATATCGAGCGGAACCATTCCGAGCATCACGCCGGAAATTCCACCAATCACGAAAGTGAAGATGAACCCCAGAGAAAACAGCATCGCCGTTGATTGCAGGTGGATCTTTCCCTTGAACAGGGTTCCGAGCCAGGAGAAGATCTTGATTCCCGTCGGCACCGCGATCAACATCGTCGTGATCATCATCGGAACGCGCAGCCAACTGGACATACCCGAGACGAACATGTGGTGAGCCCAGACCGAGTAACTCAGAACGACGATCCCGATGAGTGCCAAGGCCATCAGTCGGTAACCGAAGACCGGTTTACGCGCGTGGGTGGAGATGACCTCTGAAATGATCCCGAAGCCCGGCAACATCATGATGTAGACGGCCGGGTGCGAGTAGAACCAGAAGATGTGCTGATAGCTGATCACGTCTCCTCCCATCGCAGCCTGGAAGAAGTTGGTGTTGAGCACGCGGTCGAAGAGGACCATGAACTGCACGCCGGCAATGAACGGGGTTGCAGCGACTACCAGCAGCGAGGTCGAGAGGTTTGCCCAGACGAGCAGCGGCATACGCCAGAAGTTCATGCCAGGCGCCCGCATCGTCACGATCGTGACCAGGAAGTTGATTGCGGTGGCGATGGATGAGGCCCCCGCGAACTGAACCGCGAGGTTGAAGAAGCTCTGTCCGACGGGCGCGCCGGTAGAGAGCGGCGCGTAGCCGGTCCAACCGGCGTCGAAAGTGCCGCCCGGAGCAAAGTAGCTGGCAATGAGCAATGCCCCGGCACATGGCAGCAGCCAGAAGCTGAGCGCATTGAGTCGCGGGAACGCCATATCCGGCGCACCGATCATCAGCGGCAGGACATAGTTAGCAATGCCGGCGAACATCGGTATGACGAAGACGAAAATCATGAACGCGGCATGGGTGGAAAAGAGTCCGTTGTAGGTGTTGGGATCGACCAGCTGGGTGCCTGGCTGGGCGAGCTCGGCGCGGACTCCCATTGCGGCCAATCCACCTACGAGGAAGAAGAAGAAGGTCAGGACCATGTACTGGATCCCGATCACCTTGTGGTCGGTGTTTACCTTGAAGTAGTCCTTCCAACTGGAGGCGCCATGATCGGCGTGGTCATCAGGCACGGTAGGCGCACCAGCAACCCAGCGCAGCCAGTAGTCGAAGCATCCGATCCCCCAGAGGAAGCCGAGCGGGCCGGTGATCAGTGCAACCACCAGCTGGGGGTAGCCGGTTTGCTCGGTCTGAATCAGCGGCAGGCCCGACGCCGCGCGCAGGGCCACCACGAGTCCGTACCCGAAGGCTGCGCCGATTACTAGTCCGTAGAGGGCGCGCCACCAACCTGCTTGTCTAAGTGCTACCGGCATTGGTTCCTCTCTTTGCTCATCTTAGTTTTCTCAGACATCGTTGCCATCCTCGGGTCGGTCAGGGACCTGATCCTGCTGGCTGACCCACTTCTCGAAGGCTGATTGCGACTCGACGACTACCGGCGCGCGCATCACGCCGTGACCCGCTCCGCAGAGTTCGGTGCAGACGAGCTGGAAATCGCCTTGCTTGTTGGGAGTGACGAAGAGATGAGTGGTGACGCCGGGGACGTTGTCCTTCTTGACTCTCCACTCCGGCACCCAGAAGGAGTGGATCACATCGAGGGCGTGCATACGAAACTCCACCTGGCGACCGACGGGTACATGGAGTTCATAGGCGCTTGCATTCTGCTGTCGGTAATCGAAGGACCACTCGAACTGCTGCGAGTAGACATCGACCACCAGCCGGTTGGGCTCTTTGCCCTCGATCTCGTCGAGAACGACCCACGAGTAGCCGCCGAGGAAGAGGACGATGATCGTCGGGATCAGCGTCCAGACGATCTCCAACTTGGTGTTGCCGTGGATCGGCTCGCCGTCCGAGAGGTCGCCCGGCTTGGCACGCCAACGCCAGACGAAGTAGATCAACGCAACCATCACGAGAGAGAAGACGAAGCAGGAGATGACGATCGTGACCGTCAGGAGATTGTCGATCGGCCCCGCCGCGGTGGAGGCAGCCGGACCGTTCCAGTCCGGAATCAGCATCAGGTACGTGCTGATCACCGTCAGGACGATCGTGGCGCAAAAGAGCTTGAGAACTGTCAGTCGGCTCATGCCCGAATCATTCTATTGACCGAGAGGACTAGAACCCTTCACGGGTGGGGAAGCTTGTCTAGATCGCCACTAGCGGCAGCCACGAGAGAACTTGCCATGGTGCGCCAGGAGTAGGCAGCTGACGCCGCTTTGGCCAATATCTGCCCCACTTCGGCCCTCGTGGCGGAATCCAGTTGGAACCAATGGAGAAGACTCGTGGCCAACTCTTGGACCGAGTCCGACCCCACCTCGAACGAGAGAAACTTGGCATCCGCGGGATCGAGCGCCTCGCCCAGCCTGTCAGAGACCTCGAGCATGCCGGAGTGAGCTGCAGATACGAACGGAACCCCGCACGCCGCAGCTTCTGCGGCGACCATGCCAAAGGCCTCGGGAAAGGTGCTCGGCATGACCAGGGCATCGGTCGCTGGCAGGACATCAGCCACCTCACCGTGATCGAGCCGCCCTGTCCAGAAAACGGACCCGGCGGCAGCTTTGCCCATCTCGAGGTAGCTCGTGGGAGGGTCATCGAGGAATGCGGAGAGAATTCTCAGCTCGCCGGTCCCCCCCTCCCCCTCCAGTTCTCGCCCCCGTCGCGCGATCTCCAGCGCCGAGTCGAGATCGCCGGATGAGATCGCTGACCAGAGGTGCTTCAGACCATCCTCGAAGGAGCCGAACCCGACGATCAACAAACCCGGAGTCGGTTTGCTCTCGGCAACCAGCCCTGCAACGACGAGTGGCCAGGCGGCAAGCAGCAGGTCGACACCTTTGTTGACCAAGAGCTTGCCGACATAGATAGCCCTCGAGCCTTCGATGTCGACGAAGCTGCGAAGTGCGGCAGTCGCAGCGGCGCTGTCCCTTCCGAAGTCGTCATCGCTCTCATCCGGTGAGCCGAGGTGACTCAGCAGCCGCTCGACCTCGACCGTCGGGTCGAGCTCCTCAGGGGACGGACGAAAACGATCCACATCGACTCCGGGGGGACCAAGTCGCGTCTTTGCGGGCAGATCGGGGATGCCCATCACATCCCAGAGCGCCCTGGCGGTGAAGCCGGAGCCGACCACAACCGCATTGGCTGCCTCCACCCCCTCTCGGGCGAAGGGGACGAACCGATCCGGATGGGGAATCACGGCATACGAGAGGTCGCTGCCATGGACCTTGATCGCAAACTCGAGGCCCGCTCTTGCGCAGATGACAGGCCCCGAAATGAGGTGGTTGGCAAGAGCGGCGTCGATCTCGCCAGATGACTCGATCACGTCCTGAATTGCCTCGACGTTGGCGTCTATGTACGAGTTGATCTCCTCGTCGCTCAGATCCGGATACGCACGGGCGGTGAATCCTTCGTAATCGTCTACCACGAAAACCGGGAGTATCTCGCCGATCCGAGGCAGATAGACGGTGATGTGCCCGGTTCCGGGGGAAGAGCCGGCAGTCTCGCGAACTTCCAGACCTTCATCTCCCCAGATACCGACCGCATCCACCCATGGCAGCGAGTCTGCCTCTCGATCCTGTGAAAGGAGATGGACCTCGTGCCCGAGAGACGAGAGCGCCTGGGCGAGCTCGGCGTTGTAGACGTTGCTTCCGGTGCCCCTGAGCAGATAGCCGTGGAAGATGAGAATCCTCACGCACGGGTTGTAGACCCGCGGGCGGTCGAGGTGCTGCCCACCCCGCCCCCGGGTTGGATATCGTCCACGAAAGCGATGCAGAACCCAAAGCAGAAATACAGACTCCGGGCGCCAGGCTCAGGCCGCGAAGCGATCGCCGAAGCCTCGGCTCAAGGCGTCTACGTGGACCGCGAAAGCGGTGAAGAGATGACGGCCATCTCGGCCATTCTGCCGCTGGCGCCATCTGAATCCGCACTTATCCGCACCCCTGAGAACCTCAGGGCCTGCGGCCGGTGTGATCAGTTGATCGGCCTCGACGTGAGCGACTGCCCCTACTGCGGTCTGCGTCAAGAGCCGGCAACCGCAAAGTGAACCTGCGTCGGCCCATCGCCGGCGCGCTCCTGATCTTCTGTATAGGGGCAGGCTCTATCGGCTGTGGTTCTGGTGGCTCCGAAACTTCGACCAGTGAGTTCCAGATCGACGTGCCTGGAGTGAGCACTACGACCATTGGAGCGGAACCGGGTAGTGGCACCGGTGTGAACCCCGGCCTACCGGATACGAAAGAAAACGACCTCCCGCCCCAGCCAGGATCACCTCAGGATGCCTTCGAGAAGTTCTGCAACGAGCACCCCGACGCCTGCGGCTGAGGTACTGGCGTGAACCGAACGCCTAGAAGCCGCCGGGAGCCTTGACGATCGAGGCTGAGTAGAGCAGGCGGTTCGTCTTGTAGGAGCAGGTGAAGCGACGCTGCTGCCCCAACTTCTGGACCGGACTTCCTGCCTTGACGTTCGCGCTTGCACTCGAGCCAGAGCCCACCGTGCAGCCACCCTTGCTCTTGGAGGGATTGCGGCTGGCTCGCCAGGAGTTTCCGTTCGAAAGTGCTCCAACGAATACCGGAGCCCAAGTCGGGATGGTCAGTGCTGCGACATAGCCCTTGTTGATCAGAAGCGGCTGATGCAAGGTGAATGTGGTGGTTGAACCGAAGAAGGGCTTCAGCTCCTCGACCGGGGTTTGCTTGACGAGGACGTAATCCTGGTTTCCCTTCTGGATGTTCTTGTTGATCGGCTTCAGAATCGAAAGACGTGCCTTCGCCGGACCCCCGAAACCCTCGAAGCGGCTGTCGGAACCGATGTCACACCCTTCGCTCAAACACCTCTCGGCCTTGGCGCTCGGCTTACCCAGCTTGATCGACCAGGCAACGACCTTGCCCTTCCATGGGGCAACGAACGGAGACTTCTTGCCATCTATCGCCAGCTGAAATCCGGTCACTTTGGCTTCGACGAAGCACTGGCTGCTGCCCTTACTGAGCGGGCACGATGGAGTCGCGGGAGCGGCCGCACCCAGCACCTTGAGGGTCACGCCAAAGGCAGGCAGTGCGGCAAAAGCGACGACGGCGAGTACACCAGCGGTTGCCAGCACACCCAATCCGGCCTTGCCCTTGCGGGTTTTGGGGAATCTCTTCATCTGCATGCCTACATTGAACACAGTCGAGGCCTTCGGGTTGCGATCTTCCTGCCAACACGAAGCGCGGCTCAGGCGTGCTCACGCGTAAGATGAACCAATGCTCGCAATCGAAACCCACGGTCTGGAGCGGGAATTCCAAGGCTCCGTCAAGGCTGTGGACGGTGTCGACCTCTCGGTTCGCACAGGAGAGATCTACGGCTTCCTCGGGCCGAACGGAGCCGGCAAGACCACGACCGTCCGCATCCTCACCACCCTCCTCCAACTTACGGGTGGCACCGCGATCGTCGCCGGTCACGACGTCATGGAGGACCCGAGCTCGGTGCGCAGGTCGATAGGGGTTGCTCTTCAGGAGGCAGCGCTCGATCCGCTGATGACCGGTCGCGAACTGCTCGATCTGCAGGCGACCCTCCATGGCATTCCGAGCTCGAAACGCACCGCGCTTTCGATCGACCTGCTCGAGCGCGTCGGACTGACCGATGCGGCCGACCGCCAGGTGGGCACCTACTCGGGAGGGATGCGCAGGAGAATCGATCTCGCCTCGGCGCTGGTGCACGCGCCGGAGGTCCTCTTCCTCGACGAGCCGACCACCGGCCTCGACCCGGTAAGCCGTCAGGCGATCTGGAACGAAGTCGAACGCCTGAACGACGAGGGGACAACAGTCTTCTTGACCACTCAGTATCTGGAGGAGGCCGACCAGCTAGCCGACCGCGTCGGGATCATCTCCAGCGGAAAGATCGTCGCGGAGGGAACACCAACGGAACTCAAGGCTCAGGTCGGCAGCCCTCACTTGGAGATCGCAGTCGAGGGAGGCGAAGAGGCCGACGTCGCGGCAGAGATGGCGCTTGCAGGTTTTGGAAAGATCCTTCCGCCGAAGGACGGCAAGCTTCAGCTGGAGATAGCCGGCGGGGCAGGAGACATTTCGCCGGTAGTCAGGGCGCTGGACGAGCAGGGGATAGCAGTTGCCTCGCTGGAGCTGGTCAGACCAACGCTCGACGACGTATTCGTGGAAAAGACCGGAGAGCATCTGGAAGGCTCGGCTGCGGACTCCGGGTCCGAATGAGCCAGCTTGGATCGAATCTGCGTGTAGTCGGACAGCTCGGTCGACGCTCTATTCGCCAGACCTTCAGGCGCCCCCAGCTGGCCGCGCCGCTGGTCGTCTTCCCCACCATCCTCCTGGCAATCCAGACTGCGGGGGCGGGGCGGGCGGTAGACCTCCCCCAGTTCCCTGCCGTCAACGGCTTCCTGGACTTCATGCTTGCCGGGGCGATGGTTCAGGCCTGCATGCTCGCCGGAAATACCGGCGCGATCGCACTCGCTCTGGATATCGAGATGGGTTTCGATGACCGCCTGCTGGCAGCGCCGGTATCTAGATACTCGCTGCTTTTGGGGAGGCTGATGGGCACCGCGGTCATGGGTCTTCTGATCGCCACCTGGTTCATCGTGATCGGGCTGATCTTCGGGGCGCAGATTCAGGCAGGCGTTCTCGGGGTGGCATGGATCCTCGGCTGCGTAGCTGCAACGGCGGTGGCTTTTGGCGCAATCGCGGCCTCGATCGCGCTTCGAAGTGGCAAGGCGAGCGTTGTCCAGGGACTTTTCCCGCTCATCTTCGTGGTTCTCTTTCTCTCGACCGCCTTCTTCCCCGACAACCTGATGCTGCAGCCTGCTGCATCGGTCGCCAAGTACAACCCCTTGAGCTTCGTGGTCGACGGAATGAGGGAACCGATCATCTCCGGATTTTCCGGCCCACACACATTGAGGGCGTTGGCCTCGATTGCGGGTCTGCTGCTGATCGGCTTCACCCTTAGCGCGCTGGCACTGAAGTCGCGATTGAAGAGGGGCGGATGAGCAGCCAGGCCATAAGTACGAGCTTGCCGGTAGTCCGGTCGCTGATAGGCCGCTCGATGAACGAGCTCTTTCGCGTGCCCGGCGCTGCGATACCCGGTGTGCTGGCTCCCACGATCTTCTTTCTCGGGCTCACCGCGGTATTCGGCAACCTCGCTCTGTTGCCGGGGTTCGAAGCCGACCGCTATCAGAGCTTCATCATCCCGGTCAGCATGATGCAGGGAGCGGCCTTCACCGGCGCGGCCACCGGAGTGAACCTGGCCCGGGATATCGAACAGGGGTGGTTCGATCGGTTGCTCGCATCGCCGGCTCCCCGCCCGGTTCTACTGGCAGGACTCGTCTACTCGGCGAGCCTCCGCGCACTCATCCCCGGCACCGTGGTCGTCTGCGTAGGGCTTGCCATCGGCGTGCACTGGCCAGGGATCATCGGAGTGCTGATCGCCGCAGTGATGATCATGGGACTGGCCGCGACGGCCGCGACCTGGGGGGCGACGCTGGCTTTCAAGTTCAAAACCCAGTCAGCGGCGCCGCTGATGCAGGCCGGAACCCTGCTCGCCGTGCTCACCACGACCGCTTACGCACCGCTGCCGTTGCTAACTGGCTGGCTCAAGGTCGTTGCTACCTACAACCCCTTGACCCAGGTGCTCGAGGCAGTCAGACAGGGGTTCGTTGGCGATGTGACCTGGGCCAACACCTGGCCGGGGCTGGTGGCGCTGATCGGTCTCTGGATCTTCTTCACATTCCTCGCTCTGCGCGGAATGCGAAAGATGACCGCCTGAGGAGGGCTTGCCCGCCTACTTGTAGCGGTAAGTGATGCGTCCCCGGTCGAGGTCATACGGAGAGAGCTCGATCTTGACCTTGTCCCCGGGGAGGATGCGAATGTAGTGGCGCCGCATCTTTCCCGAGATATGACCAAGCACCTCGTGCCCGTTGTCGAGCTTGACCCGGAACATGGTGTTGGGGAGAGATTCGGTGATCTCCCCTTCCATCTCGATCTTTTCTTCTTTACCCACGATCAGCAGCCTAGCGACTGAGCACGCGTCACCGGCCCTGCGTGGCCATCCCCTTGATCATCTCCCGCGCCTCGTCTGGCCCGGAGAGCTCCCCCGCGTACGTTGCCGCGCGAAGCTCCTCGATGATCCTGCCTACCTCGGGACCGGGAGAAATGTTCAGTTCTTCGACTATCTCGTCGCCGTTCAGGGGAGGACTTGGTGGTCCGTCACGATGCCAGTCGAGGGCCGGGGTGAACATCTCCTTTGCAAGATCGAGATGCGCGGCAACCATCTCCTCGCTGGCGATCGGGCCTGAGCCCCTGGCCGAGAGACGGTCGGCGACGCTGAGCAGCGTGACATCGGCTGCCACGGGGTCGCAAGCGCTCAGGTAGTCGTAGACCCGGCGCCTGGCCAGCGGACGCTCGTGAATCAGGAACCCGAGCCGCAGATGATTCCGAACCAGCGAGGTGAGATAGGCAGAGAGCTTTCTGCCAACTCTGAAGCGGTCGCAGATCTCGAGCGTAATCTCCGCACCGGCCTCATCGTGGCCCATGAAGGTGACCATGTCCCCCTCCTCCAAACGAGTAGCCGGCTTGCCTATGTCGTGGAAGAGTGCTCCGATCCTGAGAGCCACGCGCCGGGTGACATCTTCAGCCACGACCTCGTCGAGAAACTCATCCAGCCGCGTAGCCTCTGCCCCGGCGTATTCAGAGAGCCTCGACTCCGCCTCCAGAAGCTGCTCGAGAACCGCGAGCGTATGTCCATGTACATCGAGGTGATGATTTCGGTTCTGCCCTACGCCTCGAAGAGTCGCCAGTTCCGGCAGGAAGTGCTCGGTGACCTGCAGTTCGTCGAGGAGCTCTAATGAGCGCATCGGATCGCGCCCCGAAAGCATCAGGCTGAACTCGGCGAACTGCCTCTCTCCCGCGGGCTCTCCTGCCCGCGCAGATTCGATGCGGGCCAGCTCGATCGTCCCTGGCTCGACGACCAACTCGCAAGCGGTCGCGATTCTCGCTGCGCGAAGCAGGCGCAAAGGGTCGTCTGAAAAGCTCTGATTCGAAGCGGCGCGAAGTACCCGCTTCTCGACATCAGCCTCTCCACCGGTTGGATCGATCAGAATCTCAGCACTCTCGGTCAGGTGAATGGCCATAGCGTTGATGGTGAAGTCGCGTAAACGAAGGTCCCCCTCGATGTCTTCGGCCCGAAGGCCCGCAACGTCGAGATGCCAGCTCCTGTCGGCCGATACGACGCGCCAAGTTCCATGTTCGGCGGACAGTTCAAATGCAAATCCCCTTCCCCCCGCCGCGACCTCGCGTGCGATTCGCTGCTCGTCTCCAGAGGAAACCACGAGATCTACATCCACCACATCGGATCCGAAGAGGGCGTCTCGTACAGCGCCACCGACTATCCAGACCTGATCTTCTTCGGCAAGGGTGTCGATGGCTACTTTTGCGGCCTCGGCAGACCTGACCCGACCGACGATCTCGGAATGAGCACTCACTGGATGACCTCGCGAGGGACTCGCTGGCCTATTCCGACCGTAACCTCGTAGTTGATCGTTCCGAGATGATCTGCGAGCTCCTGAGCGGTGATCTCGTCATCCCCTTGCTTGCCGAGCAGAACCACCTCATCTCCAACTTCCACTTTGGAATCCGGACCCAGATCGATCGCGATGTTGTCCATCGACACGGCACCGATCACAGGCGCCCGACTACCACCAACCAGAACATCGGCAAGACCGCCGAATGCACGGCGGTAACCGTCTCCGTAGCCCACTGGACAGATAGCCACCTTGGTAGGGGAATCTGCGGTCCACTTCCTTCCATACCCGACCGAGTCGCCAGCCTGAAGCTCTTTGATCGCACCGATGCGTGAGACGAGGCTCAAAGCAGGCTCGAGCCCGAGGGCCCTCGGGTCATCTCCATATGGAGAGAGACCGTAGATGGCAATTCCGCAACGGACGAAATCAAAGTGAGAGCCAGACTCGGATAGGGTCGCGCCACTGTTTGCAGCGTGAACCAGACACCCCGGCTGCAAGCTGCGCGCAATCGCGACGCTGTCAGAGAATCTCTCCATCTGCTCTTCGAGATACGGATCCCCGATCTCGTCGGCAGTTGCGAAATGAGTCCAGAGTCCAGCCAGCTCGAGGTCTTCATCTCGAGCCGCCGAGCTGAGTAGCTCGGACACCATCGCCTGATCGGTTTCGCCGAGTCGCCCCATGCCGGTGTCGTGCTTGACATGGACCCTCAGGGGCTTGCCCCGCTCGGCCCCGATCGCCTTACAGGCGTCGAGAAAGCCCTTCGTCCACACTCCTACCTCGGCATCGATCGCAGCCGCTCTGGCGAGCTCATCGGGGCTCATTGCACCGAGGACTATCAGCGGGACATCTCCAGCCTCAGGTACCGCAGCAAGGATCTCCTCTGCCTCACCTGCAGTTGCAACAGCGAGTCTGGCGGCCCCACCCCGAAGCGCAGCTCTCGCCACCTCGGCGGCACCGTGTCCGTAGGCGTCGGCCTTGACCACTGCGCACAGCTCTGACCCACCAGCGAGCTGATCGATGATCGCGCGACAGTTTCCTTCGATCGCAACAGTGGAGATGCGGGCAAGAATTCTCTGCCCAGATGCAGCCTCGCTCATCTGCTCAGACCTCCTGGTATCTCCTCCAGTACATCACTGGCGATTACGGAATCGACTCCAATGCGTTTGGCAGCGGCGATTCCGGCTCGAGCATGGGCTTTGACCGCTACGCAGGCAGATTCGAAAGGATCGAGTCCTCGGGCGAGCATCGCGCCGATCATGCCCGATAGAACATCACCGGTGCCAGCGGTGGCAAGTGCGGGGGTCGAGTACGGATTTATCGCGACCTTCTCGCCATCGGTAACGATCGTGTCGTCGCCTTTGAAGACGACTACCGAGCCGGAAAGCCTCGCCGCCTCCATGGCGCTCTCCAGTCGATGCTCGGATACCTGTGCTGAATCAGCCTCGAGGAGACGAGCCAACTCGCCAGCGTGAGGGGTAAGAACCGTCGCCTGTCTCCTGTCAGAAAGCAGTCCGAGCTTGCCGGAAAGTGCCTGGAATGCATCGGCATCGACCACCAGGGGTGCGGAAAAACGTGGCAGGAGATTCCTCGCCAGGCGCTCGAGCGACGGCTCGCGACCGAGCCCGGGCCCGAAGACGATGGCGTCTGCCCCTTCGCAAGCGGCAATCATCTGTTCCTCAGCCGCGCCTCTGAAGAACCCTTCCCGGGAGGGACAGCCAACCGACATCACCTCGGTCAGCTTGATCTCGAATATCTGTGCGAGCTCTGCGGGCACAACAACCGTGGCGTAGCCGGCGCCGCTTCTTACTGCAGCCGTTGCGGACATGCAGACCGCTCCAGTGAGACCGCGGGACCCACCGCAGATGACCACCCGTCCAGAAGTGAACTTGTTCGATTCAGAGCCGCGAGCAGGAGGGGCGGCGAGTACACGGTCCGAGATCAGACCAGCGTAAGGATCTGCGGGCGCATCGTCCGGTATGCCGATGGGGGCGACCACGAGATCTCCACAGACCCACTTTCCGGGAGCGATCCAGTGGCCGAGCTTCGAGAGGTGGAAGGTCACCGTGGCATCCGCTTTGACCGCCTCTCCCACTATCTCCCCAGTGCTTGCGTTGACACCGGATGCGATGTCAGCGGAGACGACCGAGGCGTTCGAATCGTTGAGCGACGAGATCGCAGCGGCAGCGGCATCTCGCGGTTCGCCGGCAAAGCCCGTTCCGAAGATCGCATCGACTGCAACCTCAGCGTCTGAAAGCAGCGCTCCGATCCTTCCGTCGGCGACCTCTACGACAGGGCCGAGGCGGTCCAGATTGACCTGGGAGTCAGGGGTGATTCCCTCAGTACCACCGACCAAGACCGTCTCGACCTGATGGCCTCTCTCACGCAACACGCGCGCAGCAACCAAGCCGTCGCCCCCGTTGTTTCCCTTGCCGCAGACCACGAGGATTCTCTTCTCCGAACCGGCGAGACTCGCCGCCCTCTCGGCCAAAGCCATGCCTGCGGTCTCCATCAACTCGAGTGAGGAGATACCCCTGTCCTCGATCGCCCAGCGGTCGTCCTCGCGCATTTGCGCGGCATCGAGGCAGGGATCGAGCCATTCAGCGGTCACCTGAGACCAGCCTAGGACGAAAGTGCCTCAGTGCGTGGTAGACGAAGCCCGAACCAAGGCGACTGCGCCGGCCATATCCCTGGAATGGGTTAGTGAGACCGATACGTCGAGCCCCCTGGCGAGCGCTATCTCCG
Organism: Thermoleophilales bacterium; assembly: GCA_040375675.1. Lineage (GTDB taxonomy): Bacteria > Actinomycetota > Thermoleophilia > Solirubrobacterales > 70-9 > CAIUSP01. The sequence continues at coordinate 52,409 of JBEIRY010000001.1, forward strand.
AGGCCCGGCCGCTCAATTCGACGCGGGGAGCGCCCGAACCATCGATCCGGATCTCTACCTGGGAAACCGGCACACCACGCTCGCCGATCGCCTTCACTACCGCTTCTTTGGCGGCAAACCGCGCTGCCAGATGCCTTCCGGGCCTGACACGCTCATTCGAGTAGGCAAGCTCTCCAGAGCTGAAAAGGCGCTCAGCCAGAGCCGGGCGGCGATCGAGAGCGGCCTCGACCCGATCGATCTCGATCAGGTCGATACCTATCCCCTCTCCAGAAACAGGATCCATATCTATTCGACGGTCACTGTCTTGGCGAGATTGCGTGGCTGATCGACATTCATCCCGTTGAGGCGAGCCACGTGGTAAGCGAGCAACTGGAGGGGAATTATCGCGAGGATGGGCTGAAGGATCCAATCGGTCTCGGGGACGAAGACCGTCTCGTCTGCGACATCGGAAACCTCGTCGAAGCCGCGTGTCGCAACCGCAACCACATCGGCGCCTCGAGCCCTGACCTCCTCGACATTGGAGAGGATCTTCCCCAGGACCGGGCTTTCGGTGGCGACGCAGATAACCGGTGTCGACTCATCGAGCAAAGCGATCGGCCCGTGTTTCATCTCGCCAGCCGCGTAGGCATCGGCCGGGATGTAGGAGATCTCCTTCAGCTTCAGGGCTCCCTCGAGGCAGATGGGCAGGCCGATATGACGCCCCAGGTAGAGGAAGAAGCGTCGGTGTCGCTCGCGCTCGGCTATCGAGAGAACCTTGTCGTTGGTCTCACGGATCGTCTCGTCGATCAACGATGGCAGGCGCTTCAGCCCTGCGACCAACTCATTGTTTCGCTCCTCGCTCAGAGTGCCGCGAATCTCGGCAAGCCAGAGTCCGAGCAGGTACATGCAAGCGACCTGGCTGACGAAGGTCTTGGTTGCAGCGACCCCTACCTCGAGTCCGGCCCTGGTGAACAGGACGGCGTCTGCGTCTCGAGTCGCCTGACTTCCCATGATGTTGGTAACTGCCAGGACCTTTGCTCCGCGCTCACGCGCGAGCCTCATTGCCGCAAGCGTGTCGGCGGTCTCTCCCGACTGGGTGATCCCGATAACGAGATCGTCGTCGTTTACGACCGGATCGCGATATCGGTACTCGGAGGCGATGTCCATCTCTACCGGCACGCGCGCCCAGGATTCGATTGCGTAGCGCCCCACCAAACCGGCGTGGTAACTGGTCCCGCAGGCCACGATCACGATCCGTTTGATCGACTTGACGAAATCTTCCTCAAAACCGAGTTCCGAGAGATCTACAGCGTCGGCCTCGTGCAGGCGGTCGGCGATCGTTTCGGCAACGGCGTCGGGCTGCTCGTGAATCTCCTTCAGCATGAAAGTCTCGAAGCCCTCCTTCTCCGCTGCGGCCGCATCCCAGGTCACCTCATCGGTCTCGCGAGCGACCTCGTTACCGTCACCATCGAAGATCCTCGCTGTGCCTGGACCCAGCGTCACCACCTCGCCGTCTTCGATGCTCAGCGCGTTTCTCGTCTCGGCAAGGAAGGCCGGAATAGCCGAGGCAACGAAGGTTTCCCCTTCACCAAGCCCCACGATGAGCGGACACTCCTTGCGGGCAGCGACTAACTCGTCAGGGTTAGCCGAAGACATCGCCACGAAAGCGTAATGACCCCTGAGATCGCCAAAGGCGGCCCGCACTGCAGCAGTCAGATCGCCGTCGTAGTGACGTTCGATCAAGTGAGCGACTATCTCGGCATCAGTCTCTGAGCTGAACGAGTGCCCCTGTTCAGCCAGTTCGCGGCGCAACTGCGCATGGTTTTCGACGATGCCGTTGAGCACGATCTGTATCTCCCCGCGGCAGTCGGAGTGCGGATGAGTGTTCTCCTCTGTGACGCGCCCGTGGGTTGCCCATCGGGTATGGGCGATACCTGTGCCGGCATCCGCCAGAGCCGTAGTGGTTGCTACCGCGCCTCCATCGGCTTTTGCCGACATCTCGCTGTCCACGGCGGCGCGAAGGTTGGCGAGATTGCCGACTGCACGGACACTTTCGATCACGCCATCGGAGCCAAGCAGGGAGAGACCTGCGGAGTCGTAACCGCGATATTCAAGGCTCTCGAGACCGGCAAGGAGCAGATCCCTACAGGGGCGTGGCCCCACATATCCGACTATTCCGCACATCGCTTGGAAGACAGGGTAATAGCCACCCCTGCCACCAGCGGCAGGCGGGGTTCACCGTGCCTAGGAAAGCTCCGATTCGGCGACTGCCACCAGGCGATCGAGTAGTTCCTCGCAACGATCTTCACTCGGCGCCTCGACCATGATCCGCACCAGAGGCTCGGTTCCTGACTTCCGCACGAGCACACGGCCCTCGCCCGCGAGCTCGGACTCGACCGCCGCTACCTCTGCCCAGAGCAACTTCGCGTCGTCGACTGCGCCGGGATCGGAAACCCTGACGTTGCGCAGGCCCTGCGGCAGCCGCCCGAATGACTCGGCAGCCGCCAGCGGCTCGCCGTCGAGCGCGCTCAGCAGCAACAGGGCCGCAGCGATGCCGTCTCCGGTAGGCGAAAAGCGACGCCAGATGATGTGCCCTGACTGCTCTCCGCCGAGTTGCCAGTCGCGCTCATTGAGCGCTGCGGCAACATGCCTGTCGCCAACCGACGTCTCGGTGATCTCTATTCCGGCCTCGTCCATCGCCTGGCGAAACCCGAAATTGGTCATCACGGTCACCGCTATTCCTCCTCCGAGCTCACCTGAATCGGCGAGAGAGGTGCCGACTATCGCGAGGATTTCGTCACCGTCGTAAACCCGCCCCGAACCATCCACCGCAACTACCCGGTCTCCATCGCCATCGAAGGCGAAACCGATAGCGGCAGCGCTTTCGACCACGGCAGCCGACAGTGCCTCGGCATGCTGCGAGCCGCACTCTGAGTTGATGTTCCTGCCATCCGGTTCAGCGAAGATCTCCACTACCTCTGCCCCGAGCTGGCGAAAGGCCTCGGGTCCGGCGTGGAAGGTGGCACCGTTCGCACAGTCGAGCACCACCTTGAGGCCAGTGAGATCCAGAGGAAAAGCAATACCCAGCTCGCGCAGATAGTCGCCCAGACCTCCCTCCAGCTCGATCACCCGACCGATCGCATCCGTCTCGGTTGGGTTCGATCCGCTTACCAAAGCCTCCATCCTTGCCTCGGCATCATCGGGGAGCTTCCCTCCGTCGGGGCCGAAAAACTTGATCCCGTTGTCTTCGTACGGATTGTGCGACGCCGAGACGACTGCACCGAGATCGAGTCCCAGCTTTCGGACGAGTACCGAAGCAGCTGGTGTGGGGAGCACGTCGGCGAGTATCGCGTCTCCCCCTCCCTCGCAGATTCCAGCGGCAAGCGCCGAAGCGAGCATCGGCCCGGACTCACGCGTGTCGCGCACGATGAGTACACGTGGGCGATCGGAGTCGGACCCGAGTGCAGCAGCGCGGCCGAGTGAAGTTGCGAGTTCGGCGGTGAGAAACTCCCCGGCCTTCCCCCGGACACCGTCGGTGCCGAAGAGACCCGGCACGATCAGCGCTTGGAAAACTGCGGGCGCTTACGCGCCTTCTTCAGACCGGCCTTGCGACGCTCCTTGACGCGAGCATCCCGGGTGAGCATTCCGCGCCGCTTCAGCTCCTGACGAAGCTCGGGGTCGATCTCGCAGAGGGCTCGAGCGATTCCATGGCGCACCGCAGATGCCTGTCCCGAGATGCCGCCGCCGTGAACACGAACCCGCACATCGACATTGCCGTCGTATCCGGTCTGGGTAAGTGCCTGCATCGCAACCGTACGAAGATAGGGACGGGGGAAGTACTCCTCGAGCGGGCGCTCATTCACCTTCACATCTCCTCCGCCCTGGCTGAGGATCACGCGAGCAACCGAGGACTTGCGCTTACCGGTGGCCATGAATCGAGCATCAGCTGAAATCGTGGCTGGCTTGACCTCTATCGGCTTGTTACGAGCTTCGAGCTGAGCCTCGCGTTCAGCCTGCTCCTCGGCCTCTGCCTCGGCACGGGCACGCTCTTCAGCATCCATCTCTGCCTCAGGCTCTTCGATCGCGATCGGGTCGAGCTCGGCCCCGGGGACGGTCTCCTTCTTCTCTTCCTTTGAAGACCCCTTCTTGCCGGCGTCCTTCTTCGGTTCAGGCGTCGGCGTATCGCTGCCGCCGGACTTCTCTGCGGACTCCGGCTGCTGGGCTTCGTTTGACTCGGGAGCCTCTTCGTTGCCGGGCTTCTGTGGTTCGTCGCTCACGCTTCGATCTCCATCTCGGTGGGGGATTGTGCCTGATGTGGATGCTCTGGACCCGCATACACCTTCAGCTTGGTCAACTGCTGTCGAGAAAGCCTGTTACGGGGCATCATTCCCTTGACCGCCTTGCGGATTACCTCCTCCGGCTGACGGTCGAGCATCTCCGAGAGGGTCCGGGAACGGATTCCACCCGGATAGCCGGAATGTCGCCAGTAGCGCTTGTCACTCAACTTCTTGCCGGTTACGCGGATCTTCTCCGCGTTCACGACGACGACGAAATCGCCTACGTCTACATGCGGTGTGTAAGTGGGCTTGCGCTTTCCGCGCAGCAGATCCGCGATCTGGGTCGCAAGACGCCCTAGGGTCTTGCCCTCGGCATCGACCACAACCCAAGTGCGGTCACGATCAGTATTTGTCGCCTGATAGGTCTTCATCTAAAAGAGGCCACTCCAGACCGGCTCTTGGGCCGGACAGGCGCGGCTGCGCGATGATAGCCGCCTCAGCCGTATGCCGCAGGCGTGGAGGTCACAGACCGCAAGCCTTGGCCCACACTGACAGCTCGACAGAAATGGAAAGATGGCGCCGGAGCACTCCTGTAGCCTCTCGATTGCAAGGCTCAATCACTTGGAATCGAGTTTCAGGTGAGCGGGGGAACCACTCAGGTACCGAGGCCTTAGGAAGTCTTATAGAGGTCTCGAAGGTACCCGGGGCGAATCGCATGGATAGACAGATGCGTAGCGCCAACTTTTCGGCGCGAGCCCGACAGCTAACCCCGTCGGTCACAGAAAAGTGGATTCGATCAAAAGAAAAACCGAGATTTCGAGAAAACTCCGTGCAGGAACAGCCGGCGTAATTGCCCTGCTCTGCCTCGCAGCGGGATCGGCGAGTGCTTCTGCTGCTGGCGTGATCACGCCAGGGGAACCCAGCATCAGCGACGCAACCTGTCTGAGCAAGTGCATCAAGACGCGGATCGGCGTAGTCGGCTCGACCGTGAAGATCACCGGAGACGACCTCGGTCAGGTCGAGACAGTTTCCTTCTCGACAAAGAACGGGGAGCGGATCACGGATAAATCACCGACTGTCCGTCAAGACGGAGTAGTGCTCTCAAAGGTGCCCGAGGGCGCTGCCAGCGGCACCATAAGGGTGATCGATTCATATGACCAGAAGGCCGACTCCACGGTCGTATTCAAGATCGGGACCAAGAAGGATCTGGCTGACGCGCAATCGGGCTGGATCTTCCCCGTGCGCGGCCCCCATACCTACGGCGACGGAATCGGCGCAGACCGCGGCGACCACAGCCATCAGGGACAGGATGTCCTTGCAGACTGCGGGACCAGACTGGTTGCCGCAAGGGGCGGGAAGGTCGAATACAACGCCTACCAAGCCTCCGGCGCCGGCTACTACCTCGTCATCGACGGAGCCGAAACCCCTTACGACTTCGTTTACATGCACCTCGCCAAGCGGTCCCCAGTCAAGGAGGGTTCGACCGTCACCACTGGACAGAAACTCGGTGTGGTTGGAACCACCGGATCCTCATCGGCCTGCCATCTCCACTTCGAGGTCTGGACAGCTCCTGGTTGGTACAACGGCGGCACCTTCAGCAAATCGGTAACCAAGATGCTCAAGGAATGGGACAGCTTCTCCTGATTCCGGATTGCCTGCTGGGAGTTGCAGTCACTCCCACTCGATAGTTGCCGGCGGCTTCGATGAGACATCTAGGGCTACGCGGTTGACTCCGGGTACCTCGTTGATGATCCGGCTGGAAACCTTCTCGAGCAGGTCGTAAGGCAAGCGAGCCCAGTCGGCGGTCATCGCATCGTCTGAGGTGACAGCCCGGATCACGATCGGGTAGGCATAGGAGCGCTCGTCCCCCTGCACTCCGACCGACCTGACTGCCGGCAGTACACAGAAAGACTGCCAGAGAGTTCGGTAGAGATCGGCAGAGCGAACCTCCTCTTGGAGAATTGCGTCGGCCTCTCGCAAGATGTCGAGACGCTCTCGGGTTACCTCTCCTCCCACGATCCGAATGCCAAGACCTGGGCCTGGGAACGGCTGGCGCCAAACGAAACGCTCGGGCAGGCCCATCTCGGCTGCGACTGCTCTGACCTCATCCTTGAACAGGGTCCTCAGCGGTTCGACCAGATCGAATTCGAGATCCTCGGGCAGGCCACCGACGTTGTGATGCGACTTGATCGTGGACGCCGCATGGCCGTCACCGCCTGATTCGATCACATCCGAGTAGAGAGTCCCCTGAACGAGATAGTCGGCGTCGGCGATCTTCGCGGCCTCTTCCTCGAAGACTCGGATGAACTCTTCGCCGATGATCTTGCGCTTGCGCTCAGGCTCAGTCTCGCCCTCGAGCTTCTCGAGAAAGCGCTCCGAGGCATCGACGTGGATCAGTGGAACCTGGAGCTGGTCACGGAAAGCGGTGACGACCTGCTCGGCCTCATCCTTGCGCATCATCCCGTGGTCGACGAACACGCAGGTCAACTGTTCTCCTATCGCCTTGTGGACCAGTAGTGCCGCAGTTGCCGAATCAACACCTCCGGAGAGTCCGCAGATCGCATGACCATTTCCCACTTGAGCGGCAATAGCCTCGACCTGCTCGGAAATCACCGACGCCGGCGACCACTCTTCTGTGCACCCGGCAATATCTCGAAGGAATCTGGTCAGGATCTCGGTGCCGTAGGGGGTGTGCACCACCTCCGGGTGGAACTGGATTCCGTAGAGACCTCGCGCGGGGTCTTCACACGCGGCAACCGGGGATTCAGGACTAGAAGCCAGGGCGGTAAAACCCGGGGGCGGCTCGAAAACAGTGTCCCGGTGGCTCATCCAGCACTGCTGCTCTGTCGGTGTACCGGCCATCAACCTGCCTGGATCGAGCAACTCCAGCGCGGTTCGTCCGAACTCACCTGATTCGGCCTGCTCCACCCGTCCACCGAGCTCATGGACCATCAGCTGCATCCCGTAACAGATGCCGAGCACCGGAATTCCGAGCTCGAGCAGCTCTGGGCGCAGAGCGGGGGCGCCGTCTGCATATACCGAGGCTGGCCCGCCCGAGAGAACGAGCGCCTTTGGCTTACGGGACTCGATTCGTTCGACCGGTACATCGTGCGGCAGCAGTTCACTGAAGACACCACACTCGCGAATGCGGCGCGCGATCAACTGGGAGTACTGACCCCCGAAATCAAGAACGAGAACTTCCTCGTGCGAGGAGGAACCGGCGAGGCCCGGGTCCGCATCCGCGCCAGCCGTGGCGGCGGGAGCGGAGCCCTCAGTCATCGTCGGCGGCCACCCCTGCTGCGACTGCAGCGCGGCCGTTCGAGCCCATCCCGACTGACTGCTGGCGCTGTAGCGCCTTGCCCTCGGACTGCAGGGCGGGCGCAACCATCACCTCGGCCCGATGGAACGCAGGGATGTCCTCGTAGCCGCAGGTGGCCATAGAAGTACGGAGCGCACCCATCAAATTGAAAGTTCCATCATTTTCCCTGGCCGGTCCGAGCAGAATCTCCTCGAGCGTGCCGTCCTGATGAGTGGCGACCCTGGTTCCTCTCGGAAGCGAGGGATGGAAGGTCGCCATTCCCCAATGGAAACCGCGGCCGGGAGCTTCTTTGCCACGGGCCAACGGCGAGCCGATCATTACTGCGTCAGCTCCGCAGGCGATCGCCTTGGAGATGTCACCGCCGTTGCGCATTCCGCCGTCGGCGATCACATTGCAGTACTGGCCTGTCTCCATCATGTGCTGGCTTCTGGCCGCCGCTACATCGGCGATCGCGGTTGCCTGAGGGACACCGATACCGAGTACTCCTCGGGTCGTGCATGCCGCGCCGGGGCCGACCCCGACCAGCACACCCACCGCGCCGGTTCGCATCAGGTGGAGGCCCGTGTTGTACGAAGCGCAGCCGCCCACGACGCACGGAATCGGGAGATTCCCGATGAACTCCTTCAGGTTGAGCGGCTCAGAGGTATTGGAGACATGCTCTGCGGAGATAACGGTTCCCTGGATAACGAGGATGTCTAGACCCGCATCGAGTGCCTCCTGGTGCCATGAGGTCACTTTCTGCGGAGTCAGCGACCCGCACGCAACAGCTCCCATCGCCTTGATCTCTTCGACCCGTTTCCCGATCAGCTCTGGCTTGACAGGCTCGGCGTAGATCTCCTGCATCATCCGGGTCGCCTTCTCTACCGGCGCCTCGGAAATCTCCTGCAGTCGCTCATCGGCGTCCTCGTAACGGCACCAGATTCCCTCGAGATTGAGCACCGCCAATCCGCCGAGGTTTCCGATTACGCCCGCAGTCTCTGGGCTGACGACACCGTCCATCGCCGAGGCGAGAAGAGGTAGTTCGAAGCGATAAGGACCAAGAGTCCAGGTGATGTCGACCTCATCGGGGTCTCGTGTCCGGCGAGAGGGAACGATCGCGATGTCGTCGAATCCGTAGGCCCGGCGGGCCTTCTTTCCTCTTCCGATTTCTACTTCCACGCCGCCACCCTATGAAGGTTCGCGGACGAAAAAACCCCGGCAGGCCGGGGCACGACGAAATCGGACTTGGTTGTTCCGGGTGAGTGTCGCGGCGACTTGCTCAATCTGTTTCGATCATAACAACCGCGACCTGCCGCTCCGAAGGGCCAGATCAGCCCACTGGAGCGACGGCGATGCTCTCTATCGAGACCGACGGGACCAGCCTCTCGACCTCGGTCGCGTCTACCGTGCCAGCGCCAAAGTGCTGAGTTGACTCGGCGCCGCAGGCAACGGCATAAGCCAGACACTCCTCGGCGTTCGAGCCGTCATAACGACGCGCAACGAACCCGGCCAAGAGTGCATCGCCGGAGCCAACGGTGGAAACCGGGTCGAGCTCCGGTGCCGACACCTCCCACACCTCGCGCCGGCCACCAACTCCAAGAGATGCAACGCAGCCGCGCTCGGTCGTGATTACCGCCTCTTTGGCACCGAGCGAGATCAGCTCATCCAGTCCTCCGACCAACTCGCTGCGGTCGGCGAACTCGTGTCCTACTACCTCTTCGGCTTCGAGCTGATTCGGAGTCACCGCTTGTGGTCCCGCTCGCAGTCCGACGCTGAGTGGCTCTCCCTCGGCATCCAGGATCGTCTCGACCCCGATGGCGTTCAGTTCCGTGACCAGCTCTCCACAGAACCGTGGAGGCACCGAAGGCGGGAGGCTGCCTGCGATCACGCAGATCCTGGCCCCACGTGCGAGGTATAGAAGTTTTTCGCGAAAGCGCTCCAGCTCCTCAGAGGTGACCTCCGGACCGCGCTCGTTGATCTCGGTCTGCTCACCGGTCGTCGGATCGACAACCGCAAGGTTCGTCCGAGAATCACCGTTGATCCAGGTGAAGTCAGTCAAGATCGACTCCTCCGCCAACCGCTCCATCAACCTGGCGCCGGTAGGTCCACCTGCCAGGCCGGTGGCGATCACGGGGCGACCCAGGAGCATCAAGGACCGGGCGATGTTCACGCCCTTTCCCCCAGCAAAGGTGCTCGCTTCTACCGCACGATGTCTACGGCCCTGCCGAAAACTCGGCACGGCCACGGTTCGGTCAATGGCGGCGTTGAGAGTGACTGTGAGGATCATGCTCGCTGAGTGGCATTATCGCCCTTTTCAGCTCGGCTACGGAAAATGAGCACGAATCCGACTAGCAAAAGCACCAAGCCGATGGGGATCAAGATCAGTGGCGAGAGCACGAGCGCCTTTGCCTTCTCCCCGAGCGTTGCAGCAGGAGCAGCAGCACCTGTAACGAGAGGAGCGGATACTGCCGGCTCACCGCCGACCAGCACCGTCACTCGTCCGACCCTCTCGCCGTCGGCGACCGGTCCGACCAGCTCGTCGGGGGCATCGGTATCCACCCTTACCTCCTGCCCGTCGCGGACGAGAACGGGCAGGGTCTCGGCCGACAGCAGGGGTACGCGGGTGTCTCGATAGTCGAGGCCGCTCGAGACGATCTGCTCGCCCTCCGTGACGGGTACGGACTTCTGGTACCGGGAAAAGCCCCAGCCGAGTAGATCGAGACTCGCCTGATCTCTCACCGCCTCGCTCGGTGAGCCGAGTACGACCGAGATCAAAGTGGTGTTGTCGCGGGTTCCGGCGCCGACCAGGTTGTAGCCGGCGCTGCTCGTATAGCCGGTCTTCACCCCACTTACCCAGGGCTTGGTGAGCACCAGGTTGTTGTGATTGACCAGCGGGATCTTGCGCCCGCCCGCCTTGATCGTTCGCTCTTCGGTATCGACTATCCGCGAAAGCAAAGGGTCGGCCAACAGAACCCTCGCGAGCTCCGCCAGATCACGAGCACTCGAATAGTTGCCTCGCTCATCGAGGCCAACCGGAGTGGAGTAGTGCGTGTGAGCAAGACCGAGTCTGCGCGCGGCGGCGTTCATCTCGGCGACGAAGCGCTTCTCGTTCGACTCAGCGACCTTCGAAAGCGCCTCGGCCGCATCGTTCCCACTTGGAAGCAGCAACGCGTAGAGCAGGTCTCTGATCGAAATCCTGTCTCCGCCCTCCAGCCCGGCCAACGACTCTCCAGGGGATGCTCGGTACCTCGGTGCCCTGACCACCTTGCCGGGATCGAGCAGCTGGTGGGCCACATAGGCCGTCATCATCTTGGTCGTACTCGCGATCATCCGCTCGGAGTCGGCAGCCTTGGCAGCGAGCACCTCTCCGTCGCGCGCATCGATCAGCACCCAAGCCTTTGCATCCAGGCGAGGGGGCGTTGCACCGTAACGCGGGGGGGCAGGCTTCCCGTCTTTCTCCTTGCCCTTGCTGCCACCTGTGTTCTCTTTTCCCTTATCGCCGGACTTCTTGGCCGCAACCGCTCGAGCTGGCGGATTGGAGGCGAAGAATGCTCCGGAAAGAGCAAGGCAACAAACGAAGACGCCCGCGATCAACCAACGGATACGCCGTCTGCCGTCTTTACCGTCAGAGCGGTTACGACTTGCGAGGCTGAAATTCATCTGCTCGCCCTCAGCGCAGCCTGATCTTCTCGCCAATGACCAGGGCCTGCGGGTCCAGCTGGGGGTTCAGTTCCTGAATCGTGTCTTGGGGTACCCCGGTTGCGGCGGAAATCAGGATCAAGGTGTCCCCCTCCTTGACTATGTAGAACCCTTTGGCAACCGCCTTTTCGCCCGCCGGTGTAGTGGGCTCGGTGCTGGTCTGTGGGATCGGGGTGGCGGTGCTGTCTGAGCCCGAAGAGCTGGAGCTTCCGCCGCCTGAAGCGACGATCGCGATCGCGATCACGAACACTACGAGCAGCGTGAGGATGGCGACGACCCTTGCGACCTGACTGTTAGAGCGGCGCTCCATGGCAACCGATGGTAGCCCCGCTGGGAGGCGTCAATTACTGCCCTCAGGCAGTCAGGCTCCAGAGCGATTCCCTCAGCTCCTCTGCCGCAGCGGCAGGGTCCGGTGCACCGGCGATCGACCGAGACGAGGGAACGAGGATCGAAGCCGGCTTGCCTGAGGCAAGCGCCGAAGTCAGGTCTTCCGGCTTTCCGCCCTGAGCGCCGACGCCTGGCAGGAGGAAGATCGACGCGGGCATCAATTCCCTCAAGCGGGCCATGTGCTCAGGTGCGGTGGCCCCTATCACCGCACCCATTCCGCTCAAACCCGAATCGCTTCCCATCAAAGCCTCAGCACGGTCATCGACCAGGCTCGCGAGTAATTCGTGCAGTGGCGGACTGCCGTCATCGGAATCCTGAATGCCGGCTGCGCCGGGGTTGGAGGTTCGAACCAAGGCAAATATCCCCGCACCGGCAGGGGCGGCGGACTCGATGAAGACGTCGAGTTCGTCTCCGCCGAGCATCGGGTTGACGGTGAAGGAGTCAGCAGCCAGTCCCTCCACATCACCCCATGGCGTCGGCGTGGTTCCGACCATCGCCTGACCGTAGGCTGCGGCGGATACCGGCACATCCCCGCGCTTTCCATCGACGACCACCAGCAAACCGGCCTGCTTGGCGCCAGTGATTACCTCCGCCAGGGCTGCCCAACCGGGGGCTCCGAGTCGCTCGAAGCAAGCGACTTGGGGCTTGACCGCGACGCAGGAACCACCCGCCATCTCGATCAGCTCGAGGCAGTGTCGGGCCACCGCGTTGGCGGCCTGTTCGGCCGGATCACTGCCAGAAGGCTCCGGCCCATCCCTCAGTGCAGCCGGATCTGGATCCAATCCAAGGCAGACCTGACTGCGGCGCTCCGCTACGAGCGCCGCAAGCCGGTCGGAAAAGGGCCCGATCGCGGGCAGGGAACTAGCCCCCCTTGACGATCTGCTTCAGCTTGGAACCAGCGGAAAACCGCGGAACCTTGCCACCCTGAATCATGATTCGCTCACCGGTACGAGGGTTGACACCCTGTCGGGACTTCCGCTCAGCGACGCTGAACTTCCCGAAACCGGTAAATGTCACCGACCCGCCGGCACGGAGTACATCCGTGACCGTGTCGAGAACCGCGTGGAGCGCTTCATCTGCTTCCTTCTTGCTCCCCATGCGGGAATCGCGGGACAACTGCTCTATGAATTCGGCTTTCGTCATTACTTCCTCCTTCAGTTTGGAGTCGCGCAACCGTAACAACGACCCCGGCGGCGAAAAACCGCATGAGATGGAGGCTGCGGGAATCTACCCCTCAGGGACGACTGCGTGGAGCGACCTTGATCAGCTCCTCTGCGGCAGCAAAAAGGGCCTGTCCGTGCTCGTTCTCGCGGGGATAGCCCTCGGCGCGACCGCCGGGTCCGCTGACGCGTGCAAACGGGCGGCGACGCTGACGGCGCCGGCGCAGGTAGGCGGCGGCATCATCTGCGTAACCCGAAACACGGTCCAGCAAGAGACGGTGTGGCTTAGGCGGCAACTGTCAACCCTCCCCTTCGGTCTGGTTGGAAGACCGCAAACCCTGCTCGCCGCGGACGTCCCTGATTGCCGCCCTCAGGTCGAAGAAGACGAGAGACGAAAGGCAGAACCGATCGAAAACCGCAACAGCGTGGTAGTCGCCCTCTCGGACCAGAAAGGCCTCGCCATTTTCGGTCGCTACATGCGCATGGGTAGCGGCGCCGCCCGCCACAGGGGCCGCATCGACCGCCGCGATCAACTGACCGGCGGGGACGCGCCAAGACGATGCATCGCCGGTGGCGGCCACCACCTCGCCGGAGGCGTCGAGGATCGCGCATCCGCGCATCAGCGGTGAGATCTCCATCAGATAAGAGACTGACCGCTCCGCGGCGACTGGACTTGGGTCCGGCATTAGGAGCAAAATAGCGGTCGTGACCCTTGCCAAAGCATCCTGGATCGTTGTAGTCGCTCTTTGCGCGGTAGGAGTCGTGCTGCTCGCGCTCACGGGCTACAGCGGCTACAGCGTTGTTGCCGGGGCGGTAGGTATCTCCGCTGCGATCAACCTGACCTGAACGGTCCTGCGGCGGACTCCGCTTGGCGATCCTTGACCGAGGATTCCGGTTCGACGTGGATCAGGACTTCGGACTTGTCTATCTCTCCCTCGATCGCATCGCGAAGGTCGTGAGCCATCTCGTGTGCACTCTCGAGTGTGGTCCCCCTACGGAACTGGACGTGCATCTCGATATAGCGCCGTGACCCCGCCTTGCGGGCTCGAAGCTTGTGGTAGCCGACCATCTCCGGAGGTCGATTGGAAGCGATCATCTTCTCGATTGCATCCATCTCCTCAGGCGGCGGCGCCGAATCCATCAGGTCCATGACTGAGCGCCAGGTGATCCGTCCGCCGGTGTATGCGATCCAGACCGCGATCAAGATGGCGACGATCGAGTCGAAGGCCGAGTTGCCGGTGAGCTTGACCAGGATCAAGCCGACCAGCACCGCCACAGAGGAAAGTGAATCCGCCTGAAGATGAGTCGCATCGCCTTGGAGAGCTGGCGAATCATGTTTGCGGGCCTGTCGGAAGAGGAATGAGGCTACGAGAGCACTGCCGGCTATAGAGAAGACGATCACCCCGATGCCCAAGCCGATCGACTGTACCTCGGCCCCGGACTCGAGGCGCCTGATCGCCTCGACCACGATCACTACCGAGGCAACGATCAAGAGAAAGCCCTCGAAGGCTGCGGCAAGGTGCTCGAGCTTGGCGTGGCCGTAGGGGTGCTCTGCATCAGCCGGCTCGTCTGCCTTGCGAACCGAGACGAAGGCGACGACCGCCGCAACCAGATCCATCATCGAATGCACCGCCTCGCTGATGATCGCGACCGAGCCGGTGATCACGCCGACCACGACCTTCAACGCGATCAGAATGAGGTTGTAGACAATCGAAACTGCCGCAGCCGACGACTTGGAGAAACTCACGATGCCCTGCCTCTGAGGGAGTCGCGCAACGCGGCGATAGCTGCGCCACGGTGGCTGATCGAGTGTTTTTCGTCTGGGGAAAGCTCAGCCATCGTCCGCTTGCCGTTGCCTGCGTGCGGAACGAAGGCCGGGTCGTAACCGAAGCCCCCTGAGCCGCGCGGGGTGTCGATCAACTCTCCTTCGCAGCGTCCCTCGACGACCCACTCGGAGCCGTCAGCGCCAACCAATGCGAGAGCGCACACGTAAGCAACGCGCCGATCCTCTTCGCCGCTGAGAGAGTCGATCAACTTCTCGAGGTTTTCTTCGTCCGTTGCCTGCTCGCCGGCATATCTGGCCGACCTCACTCCGGGCACTCCGCCCAGAGCGGCGGCCTCGATGCCGGAATCATCGGCAAGCGATGAGCGACCAGTGGCAGCGAAAGCGGCCCGAGCTTTGCCGAGAGCGTTCTCGGCGAAGGTCTCTCCGGTCTCCGGCGGAAGCTCGACCTCCTCCGGCAGCGGGTCCAGGGCAACTCCCTGCATGGCCTCGCCGAACTCCCTCAACTTGTGATCGTTGCGTGTTGCCAGAACGAGCGAATCGAACGGGGCGGGGAATCCCTCTCCGTTCACCCTGTCGGAAGCTCTCCCACGGCAGCCTCCTGAGCCGCGCGCATCGCCGCTATCCCGCCCTCAGCCAGCGACATGAGCTCATCGAGAGAGGCCCGAGAAAGCGGCATCCGCTCGGCGGTTGCCTGAACTTCGACCAGTCCGGCATCGCCGGTCATCACCACATTTGCGTCTACCTCCGCACGCGAATCCTCGGGGTAATCGAGATCACAAAGCGCAGCGCCATCCACAACGCCAACGCTGATCGCCGCCACCGACTGGGTCAGGGGCATCGACGCAAGATCTCCCGACTCGACCAATGGTGTGAGGGCCAACTGCAGCGCCACGAAACCTCCGGTGATCGAGGCGCAACGGGTGCCGCCGTCGGCTTCGAGCACATCGCAATCCACGTAAACGGAGCGCTCTCCCAGCGCTTTGAAGTCGACCACCCCGCGAAGCGAGCGCCCGATCAAGCGCTGGATTTCGACTCCGCGCCCGTCCTGTTTTCCGCTGGAGATGTCACGGCGCTTGCGATCACCTGTAGAGGCAGGGAGCATCGCGTACTCGGCGGTAACCCACCCGCTCCCCCTGCCCTCCATCCAGCCTGGAACCGAGTCCGAAACAGAGGCGGTGCAGATGACCCGCGTCCCGCCCACCGAAATCAATGCCGAACCGTCAGCGGTACTGACAAAGCCCGGTTCGATCGTGACCGGGCGGGAATCGCCGACTTTACGTCCATCTCCTCTGGTGATCTCAGCCATGCGCCGAGAGTCTAGGGCGGCCCACCCTGTCTGTGCGGTGGGGAGGCCGCCCACTCTCGATCAGCGGAAGGTGACCTTGCTCACCGCGCCCCGGATCTTGTCCACGATCGTCGAGGCAAGCTCGAGCCCCTGACGGCCCTGGAATCCCTGCATCGCCGCCACCATCCCCACCATCAAGAGGGCTACCAGCAGGATCAGGCCCACGTACTCGACCGTGCCCTGCCCATTCTGGTCGGCGGTCAGCCGCGTGAGCCTGCTGCCGAGACGACCTGCCGTGACCTGCGCCTTGACGAAAATCATCTGCATCTGTGGTACTCCTTTCAACTCAGGTTGCGAAGGTGGAGCCTGATCGCAACAGAGTCACCCGTGGCCTCATTTCCGTCACGGATTTGGAACTGACGGCAGACGCGGCCACTAGGCTGGCCGGAATGCGGGCACTAGTGGTCACGAACCTCTACCCGTCCGAGACCAAGCCACGCCTCGGGCGCTTCGTGCAGGATCAGGTCGAAGAGTTGCGTGGACTCGGGGCAGAAGTCGACGTCTTCACCTTCCCCCTGGGAGCGCGGTCATACCTCAAGGCCTCGCGTGATCTACGGAAGAAACTCCGATCCGCAAGCTATGACGTGATCCACGCCCACTACGGGCTGTGCGGGTGGGTCGCAGAAAGAGCCGGTGCCAACCCGCTCGCCGTCACCTTCCACGGCACTGACATCAGACACCCGGCGGTCGGTCCGATCTCTCGCCGGGTCGCCCGCCGAGCAGAAGTAGCGGCTGGTGCCTCTGCATCCTGCTTTCATCGCGAGGGAGGAAGGCGCGGTCTCCCGCTGCGCTCGAACTCGGTTGTACTTCCTTGCGGAGTAGACACCGGGCGTTTCAGGCCGGGATCGAGAAGCGAGGCCAGAATGACCCTCGGCCTCGATCCAGATGGCCGCTACCTGCTTTTTCCCGCTGACCCGGAGCGGGCGGTAAAACGAGTTGACCGTGCGCGTGAGGTGGCCGAAGCAGCGGATGCCGAGCTGCTCACTGCCGGTGAAGTCGACCCCGAGCTGATGCCGGATCTGATCAACGCCAGTTCAGCGATGCTGATCACCTCCGAAAGCGAAGGCTTTGGCCTCGCCGCTCTCGAATCCCTCGCCTGCGGCGTACCCGTTCTCTCGACCCCGGTCGGCGCTGCTCCGTTTGCCGTCTCCGGAGCAGAGGGTTGTCTGGTGGCGGAATTCAACCTGCCCAGATGGGCCGCGGCCGCCCGAGAGGCCCTCGAACGCTCGTCTCAACCGATCGACGCTGCCGATCGCGTCGAACCCTTCAGTGCCCGGCACATGGCCGAAAGAGTGTTCGCAGCATGGGAGGGCATGATCGGCGCCAACCCCGAAGAAGCAGACTCCGGGATGTTGCGTAAAGTGA
>JBEIRY010000007.1:0-40228 GCA_040375675.1 Thermoleophilales bacterium
AGCAGTCGTGCTCGTCGTTGAAGACTTTCCATTCCTCACGAGTCCGGGAAGCAAAAACCTCCGAGATCGCACGCCAGGCATCGGAGCCGGGGCTCTCGAACTGCTTTTCGATCAGGTCCTCGCGACCTACCCCTCCGCACCAGGCCGCCCAGAACTTCGGCTCCAGAGCGCCACAGCTGATCCAGCCGTCTGAGGCCTGGTAGGGCATGTAACAGACGAACGCACCTGACAACTCCAACTTGCCTCGCTCGGGCGGGACGTCCTCGGCGAAGTACTTGGCGGCGACCATGACCAGCCAGCTGGCGGCGCCGTCGGTCATAGAGACATCGACCATCTGCCCCTCGCCGGAGCTACGGACCTCGTGCACGGCGGCGAGAATCGAAAAGGCAGCGGCCATCGCGCCCCCACCGAGATCGGCAACCTGAACGGCCGGCTGAACCGGAGGTCCATCGACTCCTCCATTCAGACCGAGCACGCCATTGAGGCCGAGATAGTTCATGTCGTGTCCGGCGCGATCGCGGTTTGGTCCGGTCTGTCCGTAGCCGGTGATCGGGCAGTAGACGAGCCGGGGGTTCGCCTCCCGCAACTCGTCGTAACCGATCCCGAGACGGTCCATCACCCCGGGGCGGAACGACTCGACCAGTACATCGGCCTCGGCAACCAACCGCAACAGCGCCTCTCGGCCCGCATCGGACTTGAGATCCAGCCGGACCGAGCGCTTGCTGCGATTCAGCGCAAGAAAGTACGCCGACCTGGTCCCGAGGCGCTGGACTGCGTCGTCCCCGTAATAAGGAGGGGCCCAGCGAACGTAGTCACCGGCTCCTGTGTCTTCGACCTTGATCACATCGGCACCGAGATCAGCCAGCATCAGGGTGCAAAAGCCGCCCGGAAGCAACCGGCTCAGATCGAGTACACGCAAATCCGAAAGGGGCCCCTTGCCGCTCTTGCCGGCCACCGGATCAGGCTCCGGCGGTATCGCGAGCAGGCAGACCGAGCATCTGCCTGGCCTCGGCCACCGTGGCAGCGCGACGGCCGATGTCTTCGGCCATCTGGCGAGCCTTGGCGATCAGATCACCGTTCGACGTGGCCATCTCACCGTCGGGCAAGTAGAGATTGTCCTCCAAGCCGGCCCGCACGTTGCCACCAAGGGTCAAAGCCGCGCCGATCAGCTTCCACTGGTCGCGGGAGACCCCGATCAGCTGCCAGTTGTTGGGGCCCTCTGCCCCGCCTGGGACCTGCTCGGACATGAAGGCGACATTCCGGGGGGTCGGGCGAATGCCGCCGGTAACACCCATCACGAGCGAGATTTGCAGAGGTGGCTCGAGCAGCCCCATGTCGAGCAGCGGATCGAGGTTCGCGACATGGCCGGCGTCGAAACACTCGTGCTCAGGCTGGATACCGGCGGCCTTCATAGCCTCGATCAGTTCGATGATCTCGTCAAAACTGTTCTCGAACACGGCCTTGAAAACGAAATCCTTTCGCCGACGCGAGTACTTGGCGTAGTTCATCGAGCTCATGTTCAGCGCTGCGACGTCGGGGCGCAGTTCTTCGAGGTAGGCGATCCGCTTCTCGAGCGGGATGCCGATCGCGCCGGTCGAGTAGTTGATGATCACGTCGTCTACCTCGGACTTGATCGCCTCGGTGATGGCGCGGAAATCCTCGATCTCGTAAGAAGGGGTCCCCTCGGGGGTTCGAGCATGGATGTGGATCTGAGATGCGCCTTCGTCGACTGCCCTTCGAGCCTCGGCTGCGTACTCCTCGGGCGTGTAGGGGATCGCAGGGCACTGGTCGCGATTGGCGATCGCGCCCGAGATCGAGCAGGTGATGATTACGGGGTCTTCGTACCTGCTCATACAGGCATCACGCCGTGACGCTTCCAGGGGCGGGCGACTCGCTTGTCCTTGGCCATCTGAAGAGCCTTGATCACGGTTGGACGGGTCTGACGCGGATCGATGATGTCGTC
This sequence comes from Thermoleophilales bacterium, assembly GCA_040375675.1. Classification (GTDB taxonomy): domain Bacteria; phylum Actinomycetota; class Thermoleophilia; order Solirubrobacterales; family 70-9; genus CAIUSP01. Next base: position 1,964 of record JBEIRY010000007.1, read on the forward strand.
GATCATCGCGTTACCGGCCGGAATGTAGGGATCGATGATCTTCTGGACGTTCTCGAGCATCTCGGCCCGGGTCTTTTCGGGATCGTCAGATGCCTCGATCGCCGAGCGGCCGATGATGTTCACCGCGCCCTCCGCACCCATGACGGAGATCTCAGCCGTAGGCCAGGCAACGATCATGTCGGGCTCGTACGCCTTGCCGTTCATCACGTAGTAGCCGGCCCCGTAAGCCTTGCGGACGATCACGGTGACCTTAGGCACGGTTGCGCGGGAGACCGCATAGAGCATCTTCGCTCCGTGGCGGATGATCCCGGCGTGCTCGACCTTGGAGCCGACCATGAAACCGGGTACATCCTGGAGGAAGAGCAGCGGAATGCCGAAGGCGTCGCACAGGTTGACGAAACGAGCCGCTTTGTCGGCGGAGTCGTTTTCGAGGATGCCGCCGAGGTGCTTCGGCTGGCTGGCGACGATCCCGCAGGGCATGCCGCCGAACCGGGCCAGACAGGTGATGATCGTGCGGGCGAACTTCGGCTTGAGGTCGAAGTACTCGCCGTCGTCGACGATCTCTGTGATCAGGTCGTACATGTCGTAGGGGTGGCGCGACGACTCGGGAACGATCTCGAGCAACTTCTCGGAGGCGCGGTCCACCGGATCGGTGGACTCAGCCACCGGAGGCGACTGCTCGCAGTTGGAGGGGAAGTAAGAGAGGTACTTCTTGATCGCCTCGATGCACTCGGCATCGTCTGCGACCTCGAGGTCGCCGACTCCGGACTTGCGACAGTGCACCTTGGCACCACCGAGATCCTCCATCGAGATCTCCTCACCGGTGACCGCCTGAGTGAGGTGTGGACCTGCCAGAGCCATCGCGCCCTGGCCGGAGACCATCGGAACGAAGTCAGAAAGCGCCGGTATGTATGCGGTACCAGCGGCGCACGGGCCCATCATCGCGGCAACCATAGGAACCACACCCGAGAGGACCACCTCCTCCTGGAAGAGGTGGCCAGATCCGGCAAAGAGCGATCCCGCCGCTTCCTGGATCCGGGCACCGGCCGAATCGAGCAACCAGATCAGTGGCATCCGCTGCTGCAGAGCCATCTCACGCAGGCGGGTGACCTTGAGCTCACCGGTCATCCCCATCGAGCCGGCCATCACGGTGAAGTCGTAGGCAGCGATCGCGCAGGTGCGCCCGTCGATCTTCCCCCAGCCGGTGATCACGCCGTCGGCCGGGGCGTCTTTGCCCTCCATCGAGCGTTGCGAGAAATGAGGTGAGCCGTGGATTCCGAGCTCGGTGAAACTCCCCTCGTCGCACAGCAGGTCGAGGCGCTCGCGGGCGGTCATCTTGCCGCGCTCGTGCTGAACGGTGATCTTCTCCTCGCCACCGCCGAGCTTCGCCTTCTCGCGGCGCTGCTCGAGCCCATCGACCAGCTCGCGCATCTTCTTTCCGGGTCCGCTCTGTTGCTGGTCGCTCATCGTCCCTTCCATTCCGGGTCGCGCTTTTCGAAGAAGGCGGTTACCCCTTCGCGGATGTCTTCAGTGGAGAAGGTGAGTGAAAGTTGAGAGCGGAGCATCTCGAGAGCGTCCTCGAAAGCCATGTCCTGCTGTCGATACATCGCGTCATGACCGAGTCTCATCAAGACCGGGCTCTTGGAGGCAAGGCGGGTGGCCCAGTCGGCAACGGCACCTTCGAACTCGTTCACCGGCACGACCTTGTTGGCCAACCCGCAGGCAACCGCATCCTCGGCCGAGATCTGCTCTCCGAGGAGCATCATCTCGTTGACCTTCTTGCGTGGGACGTTCCGGTAGATCAGCGCCATGATCATGTATGGGAAGGCACCGACGTTGATCTCGGGCGTGCCGAAACGCGCGCCCTCGCGGACGATCACCAGGTCGCAGGAGAGCGCGAGGCCCATGCCGCCGGCAAGCACGTGTCCGTTGGCAGCGCACAGAGATGGCTTGCCGAGCCTCGGCATCAGCGAGAAGAATTCGAGAAAGAGGTCTGAGGCAAAGTGCTTTTCGACCAGAGGGGTCTCGGCGGCGAAGCCTCCGAGGTCGGCGCCGGCACAGAAGACCTTGTCCCCGGCTCCGGTCAAGACGACAGCGCGAACAGCATCGTCGTCGCGAGCCTGCTTCATCGCGTCGACCAGCGCAGCGAGCAGCTCGCCGTTCAGCGCATTGCGCTGATCCGGGCGGTTGAGAGTGACGGTTGCGACTCCGTCGACTACCTCGTAAAGGAGCTCTTCAGCCATGCGGTCGGGAGGCTAATGGATTCACAGATAACGCCCACGCCCAAACACATCGCCCAAAGTGACGAACTCCACAGATGCGCCCCGCACTCCGCGTGGACCAACAGGTATCTTTCGCACTCTGGAACCGCAAACCCGGTCGGCAGCCAGCAGAGATCAGGGCGCCGAACCGGCCAACTCAAGCGAAAAGGAGCCAAAACAGTGGCCACCAAGACCGAAGACTCGACCGCTACAAACGGCAACGGCAACGGAGCATCGGCTGTCGTCAAGCCCGACTACGACGGAGCCACACAGAAGCACTTCATCTTCACCGACGAGCACGAGCAACTCCGCGAATCGATCCGCGCCTTCGTGCAGAAGGAACTCGCTCCCCATGCCGAGGAGTGGGAGGAGACCACCTTCCCCGATTCCGTGTTCGAGCGGATGGGTGAACTCGGATTCCTCGGTCTCGACAAGCCGGAAGAGTACGGCGGACAGGGCGGCGACTACTACACCTCGCTGGTCCTGGCAGAAGAGCTGACCCACGCTCACTCCGGTGGCTTGGCGATGGGTGTCGCCGTCCACACCGACATGGCGATGCCACCGATTCTCGCCTTCGGTACCGAAGAGCAGAAGCAGGAGTGGGCAGTACCGGCGATCCAGGGCAAGAAGATCCTCTGCCTCGGCATCACCGAGCCCGACGCCGGATCTGACGTCTCGGCGATCAAGACCACCGCCAAGAAAGACGGCGACGAGTACGTGATCAACGGCTCGAAGACCTACATCACGAACGGCCATCGCTCCGACGTGATCGTGCTGGTCACAAAGACCGACACCGAGGCTGGCTACGACGGCTTCACCCTGTTCCTCGTTCCGATGGATACAGAAGGTGTGATCCGCGAGAAGAAGCTGGAGAAGCTCGGCATGCACGCTTCCGACACAGCGCTTCTGGCCTTCCAGGACGTTCGCGTTCCGGAGTCCGCAGTGCTCGGGGAGATCGGCAAGGGCTTCTACCACATCATGTGGGAGCTCCAGGGCGAGCGCCTGATCGGTGCTGCCGGTTGTGTTGCCGGTGCCGAGCGGGCGTACGAGAAGACCCTCGAGTTCGCCAAGGAGCGCAAGGCGTTCGGTCGTCCGATCGGCAACTTCCAGGCGATTCGCCACAAGTTCGCCGACATGGCCACCAAGATCGAGGCAGCGCGCCAGCTCACCTACATGACCGCCTGGCGGTTCAACAACGGCGAGTACCCGGTTCGCGAGATCTCGATGGCCAAGCTCTACGCGGCTCAGATCGCCTGCGAGGTGGCCGACGAGTGCCTGCAGATCCACGGAGGCGCCGGCTACATGAAGGAGTACGGGATCGAGCGGGTCTGGCGTGACATGCGCCTGAACCGGATCGGCGCTGGAACCGACGAGGTCATGCTCGACGTCATCGGTCGCTCATACGGCCTCTAGGCCGCGAGTGACCAAGACCAAGGGATTGCCTGAGGCGCCGGCTGACCGGCGTCTCGTTCCGCCGTTCACACAGGAGCACTCGGAGCTCCGGGAGTCGATCCGCTCTTACGTGGAGAGGGAGTTGACGCCGAATGTCGATCAGTGGGAGCGGGAAAGATGGTTTCCCGACTCGGTGATCGAGCGAATGGGCGAGCTCGGATTCCTCGGACTCGACAAGCCGGAGTCCTACGGCGGACAGGGCGGCGACGTAGTCCACGATGCGGTGCTGGCGGAGGAGTTGGCTCGCTGCGGCTCGGCCGGGCTAGCGGCCGGAATCGGAGCACATGTGGCGATAGCCACCCCGCCGGTCTGGAAGTTCGGAACCGAGGATCAAAAGCAGCGCTACGTGGTGCCCGCGATCAATGGAGAGAAGATCGCAGCGCTTGGCATCACCGAGCCCGACGCTGGAACGGATGTTGCCTCGCTTCGAACCCGCGCCGAGCGGGTTGACGGGGGCTGGCAGGTAAACGGGGAGAAGACCTACATAACGAACGGCGTGCGAGCCGGTTTCCTGGTCGCCGCGGTGCGCACGGGCGGGGAGTCGCACGGCGGGATCTCCTTTCTGATCATCGACACCGACCAGCCCGGGTACCGCGCGTCGAAGCTCGAGAAAATGGGCTGGCACGCATCGGATACCGCGCTGATCTCGCTCGAGGATGTATTCGTACCCGAGGAGAACCTGCTCGGCGAAGAGGGCAGCGGCTTCAAGTTGATCATGGCCAACTTCCAGTGGGAGCGGCTGTTCATGGCGCTCGGATCGGTTGCAGGAATGGAGCGGTGTTTCGAGCAGACGCTGGAATTCGCCACCGAGCGCAAGGCGTTCGGCCGCCCGATCGGCAACTTCCAGGCGATCCGCCACAAGTTCGCCGAGATGTCGACCAAGATCGAGGCGGGAAGAGCTGTGACCTACCACGCTCTGCGCCGCTTCGCCGCGGGACAAGACGCAACACGTGAGGTCACGATCGCCAAGCTGAAAACCCAGCGCGATGCATTCGAGGTTGCGGACACCTGCCTGCAGATCCACGGCGGCGCCGGCTACATGGTCGAGTACGGCATCGAACGCGCGGCCAGGGATGCCCGACTGGGACCGATCGGCGGCGGAACCGACGAGATCATGCGCGAGATACTCGCCAAGTTGTCGGGGCTCTAGAGCCAAGCGCCTGCCGAGCCGCCCTGATCGGACGAAATGGTCAAGAATGGCGGCAGCCGAGTCCTCCATAACTTGGAAGTCAGCCCGAGTCTTCTACGAGCGGGCGGTAAACCAGAAACGAAAGGAAGCCCAAATTGGGACTGCTTGACGGAAAGAGCGCAATCATCACCGGATCCGCGCGAGGAATCGGTCGCGCGACCGCAGAACTCTTCGTTGCACAGGGCGCAAAGGTCCTGATCAACGACCTCGACGCCGATGTGGCCGAAGAGGCATCAAACGAGATCGACGGCGAGACCGCAGTATTTGCCGGAGATCTCACAGCCGACGGAGCAGCTGACGACCTGGTCAAAGCCGGTCTCGATGCCTTCGGCGAGATCGACATCGTGGTCAACAACGCCGGCTACACCTGGGACGGCGTCGTACACAACATGTCTGACGAGCAGTTCCAGGCCATGCTCGACATCCACACCGTGGTGCCGTTCAGGGTGATCCGTGCGATCGCTCCCTCCTGGCGCGAGGCTGCCAAGAAGGAGAAGGCAGACGATGTGGAGCGCTTCCGCAAGATCGTGAATATCTCCTCGATCTCCGGAACGATGGGTAACGCCGGACAGGCCAACTACGCAGCCGGCAAGGCGGGCGTTACCGGCCTGACCAAGACGGTTGCCAAGGAGTGGGGCGGCTTCAAGATCAACTGCAACGCCGTCGCCTTCGGCTTCGTCGAGACTCGTCTGACCCAGGCCAAGGAGAAGGGCGAGAAGATGACCGCCGCCGGAGACAGCGGAGAAGAGGTCGATCTCGGAATCCCGGAGCAGATGCGCGCGATGGCTTCGATGATGATCCCGCTCGGCCGCCCGGCCCAGCCTGAGGAGGCTGCAGGTCCGGTCTGCTTCCTCTCCTCGGAGATGTCCAACTACATCCACGGTCAGGTGATCAACGTGACCGGTGGTCAGTTCACGGGGATGTACTCCTAGAAAGGAGCATCTCCACCGGCAGGTGCTGGTTTTACGGGGCGCCCCACGCTGAGTGCGGGGGTGCCCCGTCTCGTTTCGGGACCCCTCCCCGCCTGATACCTTCCAGTCGAGGCTTTGGAGAGAGTCTCCTGTCAGGGCGCAACTTGCGCCTTGGTTGAGGGTTTTCCAGTTAGGGAAGAGAGAGCTACAGGCGTGAATTCAAAGTCCACACCCGTAAGACGAAGCGCGCGCATGATCGCAGCGGCGCTGATCGGTGCCGCAGCGGCGCTGAGTCTGGCCATGCTGAACTCTCAACTCGAACGTGCCTCCGGGGCATCGCAACGCGACACCGGCGGCGTGCCGCAGGCGACCTGCTTCTGGTTCGGTCCGGCGACAATCGACAACCCCGCCACCAACCTCGCCTACCCCGAGCAGTCTGCCCTCTACTGGGGAGCGCGCTTTCGGCTTCCGACCGGCGCAACCCTGCTGCTCGACGGCAAGTACCCACACGCCAGGTTCATGTCGTTGAACGCCTACCTCGACAAGGGCTCGACCGACGACCTCTTCGATACCGAGATCAAGCCCAACAAGGGGAGCGTCAACCCCTACAAAGTTGGCGCGTCCCGCTACGCCCGCAACCGGGCTTATCAGGTGGCGGTGCCCGGACCCGGTACCACGCCACGTGGCTACGCAAACGTCCTCGACTCTCCAGCCGACGGAAGCAAGATCCAGGAGCTGATCTACCGCGTCTACATGCCCGACGGAGCAGCCGATCGCTCCACAGCCTCCTTGCCAAAGCCGAGCGTGAAACTGCGAAGCGGAAAAGTCGTTAGCGGTGCCAAGGCCTGCCGCCTGATCAACGACTCGCAGCGCTACTTCTCCATGCAAACCATGCCTCAGGCGATCTACCAGGCCCTTGTCAATATCAGCGTCGGAGACGACGCCCGCAGCAAGACCCCCGCCCGCGATCCATTGCGCTGGGAGAAGTACTTCAACTTGAACCTCGCGCTCTCGATCTTCAAGTACGGCACCGCGAGTGAGTCGGATCGACTCACCGACAAGGCTCTCGGTGAGAAGGGCGCCTACTACGACAACAAGGCAGTCAAGTATCTGGTCGGCCCGATCAACCAGGCTTACGGCAAGGTGCTGATGCTGCAAGGCAAGGTCCCCACCACTCCGTCGAGCGGCAAGTCGGTGAAGAAGATGGGTTCAGGCGATATGCGCTTCTGGTCTATCTGCAGCAACTCGTCGCCGGTCGAGACCCGCGGGATCGACTGCGTCAACGACGCTGAGCTGAAGGGCCTGACCGACTCCCAGCGCAACTACACGATCGTGGTCAGTCGCGCCGCCGATCGCCCAACCGAGGCAGTCGCCGGCTGCAAGGTGGCGTGGCTCGACTGGGGAGACGCCCAGGATGTACTCGGCCGCGACTCGGGAACGCTGGTCTTGCGGAATCTCGGCTCAGACCCTGGCTTTGCCCACTCGACCCAACAGGTCGGCATAAACGACATCGCAGTCACCACCAGCGAGACAGATCATCAGCGGGATGTGATGGGCGACTACCTGCCTACCGGCACCTACTTTGCAAACGGAACAGCTTTCGACAACAGCTTCAACTGTGCGGGGTAGAATCCCGCACAGGGAGAAAGGCGTGCCACCGGCGTGCCAAAACCAATAGGGAGGATCAGAAAAGAGATGACAACCATGACCAATGAAACTTCGAAGGGCCGGATCGCGCGGCTGGCGGGAGTACTCGTCGCCACCGCTGCTGTGTTCGGTCTCGTAACCGCAGGAGCCTCAGCCGCTCCTCAGGGGCCAGCTGGCGCAAAGTTCTACGCACCGCCCGCAGCCAAACTGAAGGGCCCGCACGGCAAGCTCGTGTGGCAGCGAAACGCTCCCAACTGGCTCAAGGTGGATGGCGCGGCTCAGACCAAGCTCGTGCTCTACACCAGCAAGGACGCCAAGGGCAAGACGGTCGGCGTGTCTGGCATGGTCGCGCTGCCCAAGGGCAAGCCGCCTAAGGGTGGCTTTCCGGTCATCTCATGGGCGCACGGGACCACCGGTCTCGCAGATGCCTGTGCACCGTCGAAGGCAACCGCTGGCGATACCAGCGGCGCGGGCTACATCGCCTACCAGAACGCAAGCGTCAGCGCCTGGGTAAAGGCCGGTTACGCGGTCGAAATGACCGACTATCAGGGGCTAGGTACGCCGGGGCTGCACGAATACCTGATCGGCCTCTCTTCGGGCCGCTCACAGTTGGACATCGTCCCGGCCTCTCACACTCTGTTCCCGGGCAAGCTCAGCACCAAGTATGCGCTCGCCGGGCATTCAGAGGGTGGGCATGCGACCCTCTGGGCGACCGGAATCGCCAAGTCCTGGCTCAAGAAGGACAAGTTGGTGGGAACCGCTGCGTTCGCTCCGGCTTCCAACGTCAGCTCGCAGGCTCACGCAATCAACGCCTACACCTCACCTAACGGCATCTCGGGTCTTGCGGTGCAGATCATCAAGGGCGCATCGACCCAGATGGGCTCTGGGTATGACATCAAGGACATCCTGAATTCACGGCTCCTCAGCGCAAGCGATGCGGGGCTCGCGATCGGCGGACGCTCCTTCTGGGATGCAATCGACTACGTGTGCTCCTTGACTCTGGGCACGGTGGCAGCTGACGGGACCAACGGCATCGCTGCAGCGGACCTGCTCGGCAGCTACGACTCGCAAACGGGAGGTGTGTTCGACGATGCCACAGCGAGGGATCTCGACCGAGTACTGGTCGCCAACAACCCGATCTTCACCAATGTGAAGACTCCGGTTTGGGTGCCGCACGGAAGTGCTGACGAGACGGTTCTGCCGCTGTTCACCAACGGATCGACGGGAATCGTCGCCCAGCTGAACAACGGCCGTGGCAATACACAGGTCAGCTACCAGAGCTACCCCGGGTTGACTCATAACGAGGTGGTCACCGACAGCACGGTGGAGACGGACTTCCTCGCGAAGCTCACCGGTTGGTTCTAGGACTCGAGCAAGAAGACAGGAGACTGAACTGAAACGGGTCCGCGCAAGCGGGCCCGTTTCTTTTCGCCGGCGTCTCGCTTGCCGGTACCGCAGAATCGAGCTGGTGCCTTAAGAGGCTGCCTCGACCAACTGACGCGCGCTGGCGCTCAACTCACCGGGATTACGCCCCTCGCGCACCGCTGCAAGCCTCAGCCTCTCGACCTCGCCGGCATCGAGCGCCAACTCCCCGACCACGGCGAGGCACGGAACATCTGCTCGGTGGCTGCGACCTGCCACCTCGGAAACCAGCTTGCCCTCGGCGGTGCTGGCATCGAGCCTGCCCTCGCCTGTCAGGACGAATCCGGCATCAGAGAGTGCTTGGTCGAATCCCAGAAGATCCAGAACCCTCGATGCCCCGGATACGAGCTCGGCATCGAACCAGGCCCAGAGTCCCCCTGTAAGGCCACCTGCGGCTCCGGTCATCGCGACCCCGCGCGGGTCTTTCGGCATCTCCTCTGCCAGCTTCTCTAGGCGGGCCTCGAGTTCTGTCACCTGTTCGGGGGTGGCACCTTTTTGCGGAGCGAAGATTCGCGGCGAGTCCTGCCAGGCGGTGGTGACATCACACAAGACGGTGATCTTCGGCGGAGTGTCGCCCAGATCGGCATCGCGGAGCGCCTCGACCGCACCAGTGCCGCCGTCGGTCGTGGCCGAACCTCCGGCCGCGAGGATTACCTCACCCGCCCCTGCTTTCGCGGCAGCAGCGATCAACTCACCGATTCCTCGCGTACTGGCTTGGAGTGCGTCGCGCTCCGACTCATCCACCAGGGTGAGGCCGCTCGCTGCGGCTACCTCGACCACCGCCTGTCCATCTGGCAACAAGCAGTACTCGGCCTCGACCGGTCGGCCGAGCGGATCGCTCACGGCAACACTCACGAACTCGCCTCCAAGCGCTTCGCCGATGATCCGCGCCGTCCCCTCCCCACCGTCGGCCAACGGCATCTGGCGCGGAGTAAGACCCGCCTCAGACACGCCTGCAGCCATCGCCGCAGCGACCTCGGCAGCCGACATCGTCCCTTTGAAGGAGTCCGGAGCGATCAAGCAGACCGCACCGGAATCAGACTGACCTGCGCTCACCGCTCCTCGGCGAGCGGCTCTCCGCCGTCGTCGGTCGCCGCACCCGGGGGCCAAGAGCCGAACCAGTTGTCGCGGGCACCGTCGATCGTGATCACGCTGCCCGAGTGGAAGTCGCCGGCCGGAGATGCGAGGTAGGCGACCATCCAGGCGAACTCGCTCTCGGTGCCCATCCGCCCGAGCGGGATCGTGCCCGCAACCTGATCGACGATCTGCTGCGGGTACTTGGTTCGAAGCGTCTCGGTATCGAACTGGCCCGCGGCGATCGCGACGAGGCGGATCCCGTGGCGCGCCCATTCGACCGAGAGCGTCCGAGTGAGATTCTCCACCCCCGCGCGCGCAGCGCCGGAGTGAGCCATGCCCGGCATTCCGTGGTGAGGCGAGATAGTCACGCTGACTACCTTTCCCTGCCCTTGCGGGATGAACGCCTTGGTGGCGGCCGCGTGGGTCATCAGCCAGGTCCCCTGCACGTTCAGTTCAGTCACGGTTCGAAACCCCTTGGGGGTGATCGTCTCGGCGGGACCGAGAAACTGACCGCCGGCGTTGTTCAACAGCAGGTCGATTCGCGGGTGACGCTCGACGATTCGGTCGAAGAAAGCATCCACCGCCTCCTCGTCTCGGATGTCGAGAGTCTCGTGCTCGAAGGCTCCCGGGAGACCGGCTGCAGCTTCGGCAGTGCCGTCGAGCGGCTCGGCGCGGCGGCCGCAGCCGATGACGGTTGCGCCGAGGCGCATCAACTCGAGCGATGCCTCACGCCCCAGACCGGTTCCCGCACCCGAGACCACGCAGATCTGCCCCTCGAGCAACCCCGGTCGAAAAATCGCTGATTCGGCTGAATCGGCCACCGGCCGAGGATATTGACCTCGATGGATAAGTCGAAGTGCGACGGGTGCTGTGGCTAGCCTTCGGGCCATGGGAGTTAGCGCTCAGGCGACACCTCTGACCGGTCCTCTGCCAGGTGGCAGCGAAGGCGCAAACGTCGTGGTGGAGCCGCTCGAGGCCGGAACCGCGACGATGCCACCGGGATTTGCCGAACGGCAGGGCTCGAAGCTCACAGCCGCCAAACGGGCCGCAGGGATAGGTGTCCCGAAAGACCAGTGGGAGACGGTGCCGATTCCGGCGTTTTTGATCAGGCACCCGACCGCCGGTCTCGTGCTGGTCGACACCGGTCTGCACCCCTCGGCGGCATCGGATCCCAATCAGAGCCTCGGCAAATTGATGGGCAAGTACTTCGATCTCGAGAAGGGCAAAGACGTACCGTCGCAGTTGCGTGCGCGGGGCATCCAACCCGAACAGATCGGGGTGGTGGTGATGACCCACCTCCACCTCGACCACGCCTCGGCGATCTCGGAGTTCCCGGATGCGACCTTCGTGATCAGCTCGGCCGAGTGGGCAGCGGCGACCGAGCCGAGATTCCCGCAGATACAGGGTTACGAGCCGAGCCAGTACGACTTCGCATTCGACTACCAGACGATCGACTTCGACCGGTCGGAGGAGATCGTCTCCTACGGACCGCTTGCGCGGACCTTCGATCTGTTCGGCGACGGCTCTATCCGGATCGCCTTTACCCCAGGGCACTCGCTGGGTCATCAATCTGTTATCTGTCGCTTGGCCCAGCGCGACTTCGTGATCGCAGGCGACGCCGTGTTCAACTGGCGGCAGATGGAGGGACTTGCCGAGCCCTGGCGGGTGCCCGACCATCACTCTTGGGCTCGCAGTCTCGGCGAGATTCAGGATCTACGCCGTGAGTATCCGTACACGGTGGTCGTGCCGGGACACGACGGAGGATTCTGGAACCAGCTCGAGTCGCGCTACGCCGACTGAGCGCCCAGCCCGGCGTAGAGAACCTTGACCTGATCGAAGATCGCGTGGGCGACCTCGTCTTGCTGTTCGCGGCTCGAATCGGGAATGGCATCGAAATGCATCGGCTCTCCATACTCGACCCGGACCTTGGGAAATCGCAGGCGGGTCCAGTTGCGAACGCCAGCCGACCCGTAGATAGCGACCGGGATCACCGGTGCGCCGGAATCGAGCGCGACCTTTCCCACTCCCCGCTTGGGTTCACCCAACTCACCTGTGCGTGAACGGCCTCCCTCGCAGTAGATCAAGACGAGCCCGCCCTTTTCGAGAATCGTCTTGGCGGTGATGAACGCTTCCTGGTCGTCGTAGCCGCGGCGCACTGGAAAGACTCCACCATGGGTGAGGATGAAAGCAAGCGGCTGTTTGAATAGCTGCGACTTGGCCATGAACTGGATGTAGCGCCGCAATCGCACACCTGCGAAGAAGTGGTCGAACTGGCTGAAGTGGTTGCAGGCGAGGATCACCGGGCCTTCGGCCGGGACCCTCTCCATCTCGACCGACTTCAGGCGATAGAAGAGCAGCGAGAGGGGTGTCATCAAGAACCGCACGAATGCGTAGGTGGCCCCGTAGCCTCGCGCCCTGCGGGCCCTTCGGTGGTAGGGCTCGAAGTACTCGGCCGGGCGGGGGTCTTTGTAGACCTGTGGTTTGAGTTTCGCGTCGCTCACTTGTCTTCCTCGGACCGAGTATCGCTTGCCCATCCCCTGGAACGTTCGACTGCCTCGCCCCAACGCTCGAGCAGGCGCTCGCTCTCTGCCGCCGACATCGAAGGCTCATATGTCGCCGCGGCGCGCCAGAGCGATCCGACGCGATCGAGATCCCATATGCCGGTCTCTATTCCGGCGAGATAAGCCGCACCGAGAGCCGTCGTCTCCGCCACCTCGGACACGACCACCGGCACCCCGAGAAGGTCGGCCTGGAACTGCATCAGCCAACGGTTTGCGACTGCTCCGCCATCGGCCTTGAGCGACGGGAGACGGCTGCCCGCAGCCTCCTCCTGCGCCTTCACTGCATCGGTCACCTGGTAGGCGATCCCCTCCAGCGCCGCGCGCGCAAGATGAGCCCTGGTGGTGCCACGGGTCAAGCCGACGATCGTCCCTCGCGCCCGCGGATCCCAATATGGGGAGCCCAGTCCGGTCAGCGCGGGAACGAAGTAGACATCGTCGTTGCTCTCGAGCGATGCGGCGAGAGCCTCGGTCTCGGAGGCATCTGCGATCAAGCCGAGGCCGTCGCGCAGCCACTGTATGGCCGCGCCAGTGACGAAAACCGATGCCTCTAACGCGTAGGTGACCTCGTCGCCTATTCCCCAGGCGACGGTCGAGAGCAGACCCTGCCCTGGATCGGGCGGGTTGGTGCCGGCGTTCAACAGGACGAAGCTGCCGGTGCCGTAGGTGTTCTTGGCGTCACCGGGCCGGTGGCAAGCCTGGCCGAAAAGCGCCGCCTGTTGATCGCCAGCAACTCCCGCTACGGGGACCTCTCCTCCGAACTCCGAGGTGGTGCCGTAGAGATGGCTCGAGGGCAAGGCCTCGGGCATGGTGGCCGGGTCGATCCCCAGCAGAGAACAGAGATCAGGATCCCAGCGGAGGTTCTCGATGTCGAAGAGCATCGTTCTCGAAGCGTTCGAGTAGTCGGTTGCGTGCCGGCCGGTGAGCCGGAAGATCAGGTACGAGTCGATCGTTCCGAAAACCGCCTGTCTGGCCTCGGGCACATTGCCGAGCAGCCACTCGATCTTGGTTGCGGAGAAGTAAGGATCGACCACGAGACCAGTCTTCTCTCTGACCATCTCCTTCACCCCTGCCTCGGCGCGCAACTCATCGCAGCGGGCTGAAGTCCTGCGGTCCTGCCAGACGATCGCCCGGTGGAGTGGCTCGCCGGTAGAAGGGTCCCAAGCGACCACCGTCTCGCGCTGGTTGGTGATGCCGATCGCTGCGAGTTCCTCACCTCTGATGCCAGCGGCCTTCAGCGCCTCGCCCCCCACCCGCCTGACGGTCTGCCAGATCTCCTCGGCGTCGTGCTCTACCCAGCCCGGCTGGGGAAAGTACTGCTCGAACTCGCTGTAGGCACGGCCCGCCTCGCGGCCCTCAGGGTCGAAGACGATGCAGGTGGTTCCGGTGGTTCCCTGATCTATCGCGAGGATCACAGCAGTTGGGAGGCTATCCGCCGTGCCCTCGGGTTGCCTCCTGCGGGGTGGATATCCTGCCCGATTGTCGATCCAATCGGGGTCGAAAGGGATTCCCTGGAATGCACCACTTCGTCAGGAGGAGCGATGGCAGATATCGAAGCGCACATCACCGGAACGGTCTGGAAGATCGAAGTGAAAGTCGGCGACGAGATCTCAGATGGCGATACCGTCGTGATCCTCGAGTCGATGAAGATGGAGATGCCGGTCGAATCCGAAGACGACGGCGTAGTCAAGGAGGTCCGCTGCGAAGAGGGGCAGTCGGTCTCCGAAGGCGACACGCTGATCGTCCTCGAGTAGGTAGCGGAGCCGTGGCAACCGAGGAGCTCGCGGGAGGAAAGCTCCTGGTCGACAACCCGGCGGACTCGGTGGTGCGGCTGACCCTCAACCGCCCCGATGCCCGAAATGCACTCGACCACGACCTGCTCGATGCGATCACCGCAAAGCTGTCTGAGCTCTCCTCTGGAGCCGAAGCCAGATGCCTCATCCTCACCGGGGCGGGAAAGGCCTTCTCTGCCGGATACGACATCTCCGGCATCCCGGCCGACAACTTCGAAACCGACGCAGAGGCACTCGTTGCCCACCCCTTCACCGCAGCGCTGGATGCGATCGCGGACCACGACTGGCCTACGATCGCGGCGATCAACGGCCACGCCCTGGGCGGTGGACTGGAACTCGCACTGACCTGCGACCTGCGGATCTGCTCGACCGACGCAAGGCTCGGGATGCCGCCGGCCAAGCTGGGGCTCGTCTACGGACACACCGGCCTGCAGCGCTTCGTCGATGCGGTCGGTATACCCGCGACCAAGGAGCTCTTTCTCACCGGCAGGACGGTTGATCCCGAGTGGGCGCACCGAACCGGTCTGGTCAACTACCTGGCGCCGCCCAAGGACACGGCGGAACTCGCGATCGAAGTGGCAGCCGAGATAGCCGGAAACGCGCCGCTCTCGGTCAAGGGCAACAAACAGGCGATCGACACCTTGAACTCTTGGCCGCGGCTCACCCCGGAACAGGTCGAGGAGCTGATCGAGCTTCGCAAGGCATCCTTTGCCTCCGAAGACATGCGTGAGGGCGTAGCCGCCTTTGCCGAAAAGCGCAAGCCCGACTGGAAGGGCCGCTGAGCCTGAGGTCGAGTCGGGTTCGCTCGGATTCGGTCCGGAGGCAGGCATAGCCTGCGCACCGTGCCCGACCCGACGACTCGCCCCGAACCGCTGATCAGCTTCGACGAGGCACTCGCCTTGGGCGAGTTGACCGATCACGACGAGATCGGCGATCTGGTCGAGCGGGCTTGGGAGGTCAGGGTCGAGAACTTCGGCGACTCGACCGACATGTGCTCGCTGGTGAACGCCAAATCAGGTGGGTGCGCCGAAGACTGCGGCTTCTGCGCGCAGTCGCGCTACGCAGAGGCCGATACACCGATGCACGCGATGATGGAGCCCGAGCAGATCCTCGAACACGCAAAGGCCGCAGAGGCTGCCGGAGCGCACCGGTTCTGCATGGTGACTCAGGGGCAGGGCCTCTCACGACGCGACTTCGAGAAGGTCCTGGAAGGCGCAAGGCTGGTCGCCAGTGAGACCAACCTCAAGCGCTGCGCCTCGATCGGACACATGTCGGCAGATCGAGCCAAGAAGCTGAAGGAGGCGGGTATCCAGCGGGTCCACCACAACGTCGAATCAGCGCGCTCCTACTACCCGGAGGTGTCCACCACCGTCCGCTACGAGGGAAGACTGCGCACGATCGACGCGGTTCGCGAAGCTGGCCTCGAAAGCTGCGTCGGTGGAATCCTCAACCTCGGCGAATCGCCGCGCCAGCGGGTCGAGATGGCTTTCGAGCTCTCGGAGATCAACCCGAGTTCGGTGCCGATCAACCTGCTCAACCCTCGGGCGGGCACCAAATTCGGCGACCGCGAGCTGATGTCACCTTGGGAGGTAGTCAAGTGGGTTGCGATCTTCCGCTTGATCATCCCGGGCGCCCTGTTCAGGCTCTGTGGTGGAAGAGTCGAGAACCTCGGTGACCTCGCTCCGCTTGCGGTAAGAGCCGGGCTGAACGGGGTGATGATGGGGAACTTCCTGACCACACTCGGGGTCGAGCCGGCAGAAGACCGCGAGATGTTCGAGGCGAACGGACTCAATGTCGCTCGCCAGCCCGACAACGGGTCCAACCCCCGCCCGGACAACCGCTCGGGTTGGCTCGAAGGCGAAACCCCCGAGGTCCGCACTCCGATCTCCGACTTGATCGACGCCCAGCAAGAAGCGCCGATGTGGGACCCCTCGACACAGCTGAGGGTGATCAAGAAGAAGAAGGAAGACGTTCCCGAGTATCCGGAGCGACCTTCCGATCGCGAGCAGGACAACACAGCCGTACCTCAGCCCGCCGGCTGGGGCGACTGAGTTCACCCGATGCCGAAAGGCAGACCGGTGCCGACTCAGAGACTCGCCGAACTTCGCAAGGCAGGACTGCTGAGGAAGCTCCGTCGGGTATCGAGCTCACAGGGGCCCCGGGTAATGCTGGACGACGAAGTCGTCCTGATGCTCTGCTCCAACAACTACCTGGGCCTCGCCGATCACCCGAAGGTTCGCAAAGCCGCCGCCAAAGCCGCGGCAAGCCAGGGAGCCGGATCGGGAGCATCCCGGCTGATCTCGGGCAACATGACCTGCCACGAAGATCTCGAAGCGAACTTGGCCGAGTTCAACCTCGTCGAATCCACCCTTCTGTTCGGTTCCGGCTATCTGGCAAACACCGGCACGATCGCTGCGGTAGCCGGAATCGAGCCCGGCGGAGTGGTCTTTTCCGACGAGCTGAACCACGCAAGCATCATCGACGGCTGCAGGCTCGCAAACGCCGAGGTATTCGTCTACCGACACTGCGATCTCGAGCACCTCTCCTGGGGTCTGCGCAAAGCCGGAGACAGGTCGAGGCTGATCGTCACCGACGGGCTCTTCTCGATGGACGGAAACCTGGCGCCGCTGCCGGGCATAGTCGACCTGGCCGAACGCCACGGAGCCCTGACCATGGTGGACGAGGCTCATGCGACCGGATGTGTAGGCCCCGGAGGGCGTGGGGCCGTTGCCGAATCGGGGATGAGCGGCAAGGTCGACCTGGTGGTCGGAACGCTCGGCAAGGCTCTCGGAAGCTACGGGGCCTTCGTTGGCTGCTCGGCTGTGATGAGGGACCTGCTGATCAACCAGGCGAGAACCTTCGTCTTCTCCACCGCGCCGCCGCCGCCGGCGATCGCCGCTGCCTCTCGCGCGCTCGATCTCGTGCAGTCAAAACCGGGTCGATTGGAGCGCCTGCACCGCAACGCAGAAACGCTTCGCGACTCGCTTCGCGAGCATGGGGTACCCACCGGCAACTCATCCACACACATAATCCCGGTCACGGTTGGAGATGCGTCGAAGACGATGGCGTTGAGCGAACGCCTCTTGGCAGAGGGCATATACGCGCAGGCGATTCGCCCGCCAACGGTTCCCGAGCGAACTTCTCGCCTGCGGATGAGCGTGATGTCCGAACACAAGCGCTCAGACCTGCGCGATGCAGCCAGGGCGGTTGCTCGGGCAGCCGAAGATCTCGGAATGGCCTTCGACGAACAGGCCCAGCAGCTTCCGGGACTCGAACGAGCGCCGCTCACCCGAGCCGCCTGAGAGCCCGGAACCTGTTCAATAGCGGAGATGACCAATCTCCCCATCCAGATCAAGCCCGGGCTTTGGCGCTGGGAGTGTGCGCACCCGGATTGGGTCGCAGGCGCCGAACCAGATAGCCCGGGGGACTTCCCCGAGATGGTCGGATCGGTCGCCTGCGCTACAGACGAAGGCCTGCTCTTGATCGATCCGCTGATTACCGGTGATTGCGACCACCTCTGGAAGTGGATCGCAGATGAATCGGCCAAACTTGGGGGAGTGACCTCGGCCCTGACCACGATCCAGTGGCACACCCGCAGTGGTGCGGACGCGATGGAGCGATTCGGCTGCGACGACCACATCCCCACAGGGGTTCTGCCGATCCCGATCGAGGGCGCAGACGAAACGATGTTCTGGCTTGATGCTCACGGCGCACTCGTACCGGGAGACCGTCTGATCGGCGACGGCAAGGGAGGACTCGAGGTTTGCCCGCCGAGTTGGGTCGAGGAATCGATGCCCGGTGGCCTGGCACCTGGAGTGCTGGAAGAACGGCTCGCTCCCCTTCTCGACCTGCCAGTCGAGACGGTTCTCGTTTCTCATGGCGAGCCCGTGCTCGTCGATGCGGCGAACGCACTTGCCCAGGCGATCGACGGGGCTGACAGTTGAGCGGCGTATTCGTAACCGGTACCGGCACCGAGGTCGGAAAGACCGTGGTTTCGGCTGTGATCGCTCGCATGGCAGCGATCGAGGGCCGCTCGGTCAAGGTATTCAAACCAGCCGTATCCGGCCTCGATGAACTGGCAGACCTGCGCGGACGCGAACCCGGTTGGGAAGACGCGAAGCTACTCGGCGACCACCAGCTCTTGAGACTCGCCTCCGGCTCATCTCAAAGCGACGACGAGATCTCCCCGTACCGCTTCGGTCCGGCCGTCTCACCCCACCTCGCCGCGGAGATGACCGACGAGTGGATAGAGGTGGAGATGATCGAAAATCGCGCAAGCGAGGCGATGGCCGACTGCGACACCTTCGTATGCGAAGGCGTTGGTGGATTCCTCGTACCCCTTGGAGAGAACTACCTGATCCGGGATTTCGCGCGCTTCCTCGGACTCCCCGTAGTCGTCGTTGCCAACCCCTGGCTTGGAACGATCAGCGACACACTGTTGACGATCGAATCGGTCCGCGACGCCGGACTCGAGGTCGTCTCGGTAGTGATGACACCGTGGGCCGATTCCGCCGGAGAACTGGAGCGATCGAATCGCGACACGGTCGCTCGACTTGGAGGTGTACCGGTCAAGGAGCTGCCGCTGCTCGACCTGCGCCACCCCGAGGAGTGGCCCGGCGTCTAGCCCGGGTTCTTCCCCGGTCGTAAGGCCGGAAGCTGCTCAGGCGGATTTGGTGGCGGCAGGTGACCTGCCGGTAGAACCTTTGGTGGCAACGGCGCTGCGGCCACGAATCAGCACCACCGCGATCGCAATCCCGAGCAGTGTCACCAGCAAGGAGAGTCTCATCGCGTGGGTCAGCGCATCGATGAATGCCGCGGCAGCCTTTGGAGAGGCCGTCGTCATGGTCTTGGCAGAGAAGTCCCCTGCGCGGGACTGGAACACGGCGCCGATAGCAGCAACGCCAACTGTGCCCCCGATCATCCGGGACATCGAGAGAATCCCCGACGCGACACCCGCCTTGGTCGCCTTGACCGAGTTCATCGCAGCTGTCGACATCGGCGTGATGGTGAAGGCGAGCCCCATGCCGAGCAGCACGAAGACGATCCAGATGTCTGCGTAGGTGTCTCCCACCGAGATGCGGGTTTGCAGCAGAAGCGAAAGCGCGACCAGAGTCAGCCCGGCCACGATCGGCCAGCGGGGACCGATCCTGTCGGTGACCCTCCCGGCCACCGGTGCCAGCAAGACGATCGCAAGGGTCGAAGGCAGAAAGCGCACGCCGGCCTCGAGCGGTGAGTATCCGAGGATGTCCTGCATGTAGAGCGCGATGAAGAAGACCCCGAACATCGCAAAGCTGACCACGAAGCCGACCAGGTTCGCACCGAGGAAGTCACGGCTTTTCAGGAAAGAGAAGTCGATGATCGGTGCCTTCACGCGGGGCTCGATGACCATGAACGCGCCGGCAAAGACCACGAATGCGGCGAACAGGGCGATGATCTCGGGCGAGCTCCAGCCCCAGGAGTTGCCGTCGACCAGGGCCACGACCAGAGCCGTCAAAGAGATGGTCAGCGCTCCAACGCCCAGCGGATCGAGTTTGTGATCCACCGTGTGGTCGCGCGACTCACGCACCGCGAACACGGTGGCGAGAATCGCGACTATTCCTACAGGCACATTGAGGAAGAAGATCGACTGCCATGAGACCTGCTCGGTAAGGAAACCTCCCACCACAGGGCCGATGGCCAAGGCAACGGCTGAAACCCCTGCCCAGGTGCCGATGGCCCGGCCGCGCTCTGCCGGGCTGAACGCGTTGGTGACAATCGAAAGCGTCGCGGGCATCATGAACGCGGCGCCGAGTCCCTGAAAGACGCGAGCGACGATCAACATCGTGGTCGAGGTGGAGACACCGCAAGCGATCGAGGAAAGAGTGAACACGGTCACGCCGACCAGGAACCCACGGCGTCGGCCGAAGATGTCGCCAAGCCTGCCGGCGGTGGCGAGGAAGACTCCGAAGGAAAGCGTGTACCCGTTTACCGCCCACTCGAGGCCGGAGATGCTCGCCCCGAGGTCACGCTGAATCGACGGCAGAGCGACATTGACCACGGTGTTGTCGAGCATCACCATGAAGAGTGCAAAGCACATGGCGCCGAGCGTCCACCACTTGCGGTTCTCGTCGGTGATCAGGTGCTGGTAGCGGGTCATCGGGCTCTCTCTCGCCGCAGATTCTGCTCGTAGGTGTCGGCGAGGTCGTCTCTTTTGAGCAGTACCGCGAGAGCCGAATCGAGCGCGCTGCGCTCCTGCTCGTCGAGGCCGCTGGTGAACTCCTCGATACCGTCGAGACGGGCGGTGAGGAACCCGACCGCCAACTCGTCGCCTTTGGAAGTGAGGCGAAGCCGCCTGACCCGGCGGTCATCGGGATCCTCGGAACGCTCGACCAGCCCGGCGCAGACGAGTCCGTCGGCCGAGCGACTTGCAGACGGCAGCGAGATCCCGAGCCGGTCGGCTACATCACCGACGGTAAGAGCCTGCTGCGGGTCCTCTGATGCCAGCAGCAACAGGGCTTTGGTCTGGCCGAGAGTCAAGCCCGACTTATCGATCGGGCCAAGCGCGCTGCCAGCGGATCGATTGAGCACATGAAGCATCACAGTCCCGAGGCGCATCGCGAATTCGCGCTCTTCGGAAAGCTCTGGAGCCGACTTGATCTGTTGCGTTTTGGGCACTTCTGAGATACTTGCAGATATAACAACTATTGTCTAGACGCAACTATGTGAGGTTGGTCACACCTGCGCCCGATTCACGAACTCCGCAGGTTCTGGCCGAGGCGCAGCCTATTTTTCCCTTCTAATCGTGGCCAGCCACGCGGAGCTAGACCACAACCACCTTTGGCACCCGTTTACCCAGCAGCGCGACTGGGAAAGCGAGGACCCGATAATGATCGCTTCGGGCGAAGGCGCCTGGGTTACCGACGAAGAGGGAAACAACTACCTCGACGGCGTCTCATCTCTCTGGTGCAACGTCCACGGCCACAAGCATCCTGCGATCGATCAGGCGCTGCACGATCAGGTCGACCGGATATCTCACTCGACCATGCTCGGACTCTCCCACCGCGGAGCAGCGGAACTCGCGGGCAAACTCGTCGAAGTCACCCCCGCTGGACTCGACCGGGTCTTCTACTCGGACTCAGGATCTACCGCGGTCGAGGTCGCACTGAAGATGGCCTTCCAGTACTGGCAGCTACGCGGAGGCCAGCATGTTCGCCGCGCCTCGTTCATCTGCCTCGAGGATGCCTACCACGGCGACACGGTCGGATCGGTCTCGGTCGGAGGCATCGATCTGTTCCACTCGACCTACGGACCGCTGCTGTTCGAATCGCGCAGAGCGAAGGCTGGAGATGTGGAGGACATAGCGCGACTGCTCGCAACCCACGAGGAAGAGGTCGCTGCTGTGGTAATCGAGCCGCTGGTTCAGGGCGCTGCCGGGATCAAGATCCAGCCGCGCGGATACCTCAAGCAGGTACGTGAGCTCTGCGACCGACACGGCGCTCTTTTGATCTGCGATGAAGTGGCAACCGGATTCGGTCGGACCGGATCGATGTTTGCCTGCGAGCAAGAAGAGGTCACCCCCGACCTGCTCTGCCTTGCCAAGGGACTGACCGGTGGCTACCTGCCGCTGGCGGCAACGCTTGCCAGCGAGGAGATCTACGAGACCTTCCTCGCCCCACACGAAGAGTTCAAGACCTTCTTCCACGGGCACACCTACACCGGAAACCCTCTGGCCTGTGCTGCGGCCATCGCCACTCTGGAGACATTCGAGCAGGAGGAGACGATCGAAAACCTCCAACCGAAGATCGCCCTGTTCGAGGAACTGCTGGCCGAGATAGCCGAGATGTCCGAGGTAGAAGAGGTGCGCCAGTGCGGCTTCATGGCCGGGATAGACCTCGGGGAACACCCAGCCGCGGATCGGATGGGGCATCGAGTCGCACTGGAAGCACGCGAGCGCGGTGCCATCATCCGACCGCTCGGCGACACGGTGGTGCTGATGCCGCCGCTTGCGATCAACCAGGCAGAGCTCGAACGCCTGTTGACTATCACCCGCTCGTCGATCCGGGCTGCCTGTCGCGGTGCGCTCAGCCGCGCGGGACAGCGTGACGCAGCGCTGCTCGACGGGCCGCTCTCCGAAGCGGCTTAGTCGCTAGTCCTCGTAAGGAACGAAGTCGGTCTTGCGGGCACCGCAGACCGGACAGAACCAGTCCTCGGGGATGTCCTCGAAGGCGGTGCCGGCCGGCACGCCACCGTCGATGTCTCCCTCAGCCGGGTCGTATATCCAGCCACAGGCCTCGCAGATCCAGCGCTTGGTCTCGGTTGAAGATTCCACGGCTGAGAAGACTACCTGAGCGGCTAGGCTGACCTTCTGTGAGCAAAGCACCCTCAGAAAAACCCCCGGCCGAGCCGAGGCCAGCAGCAACGATCATCCTGCTGCGAGACGGCGACGATGGAATGGAGACCTGCCTTGTCCGCCGTAACCTCGAGGCTCGCTTCATGCCGGGGGTCTGGGTCTTTCCCGGAGGCGCAGTAGACGAAGGCGACGGAGCCGACCCCGACTCCGAGGCAGCTCACCGTCAGTGTGCGGCTAGAGAACTCGCCGAAGAAGCCGGTGTGAGAGTCGACCCTGAGAGTCTCGTTCCCTACTCGCGCTGGATCACCCCCAAGGTGATTCCGATCAGATTCGATACCCGCTTCTATCTGGCCAGCCACCTCGACGACACGGTTCCCGAAGTAGATGGCGAAGAGGTGATCGACTGGGCCTGGCTCGAGCCCGCAGTTGCGCTCGAGCGACACACAGCTGGAGAGATCGAGCTCGTCTTTCCTACGATCAAACATCTCGAGTCACTGGTCGGGTTCACCAGTGTCGGCGATGCCATGGAGGCAGCGGAGAAGACCGAGGTACTACCGGTGGAGCCGACGATCGAGATCACCGAAGACGGCAAAGACGCCCGACTGAGCTTCGACGATGCCGACTCAGGTCAGCCCGGTACTCACCGCAGCGAGGTGGACTCTGAACCGCCTGCCGGTGAGGTTTGATCGCTAGAGCGCTGAGGTGAACAGCGCCCGGAAGTCCTCGGGCAGCAACTCGCGAGCGTTGGTCAGGCTGCACCCGTCACCCATGGCTGCATCGACCAGTTGATCGAGCGACGCCTCGGGTACGCCGACCTCGCTGAGGCGCGTAGGCAGCCCGAGGCCTGCGCTCATCTCGGTCATCCAGTTGGCAAGCGAGTCGGCAAGCGCTGCGTCATCACCGGAGGCGTCTGCCCCCATCAACTCAGCCACGCGTCGGTAGCGATCTGCGATCGCTGGACCGCCTTCGCAGTTGAAGCGGATCACGTGCGGCAGGTTGATCGAGTTTGCGACTCCGTGGGGCACGCCGTGCAGGCCTCCGGCCGCATGGGACATCGAATGAACTGCCCCGAGGGTCGACGCCCCAGCTGCGCCGGGGACGATCGCAAGGCACGCAGCTACCAGCATGTTCCCGCGGGCTACCTCATTTTCGTCCGGGTTGCCGTGAACGGCCTGCTCGAGGTTCTCGCGGATCATCCGTAGAGCCTGCAGGCAGAAGGCCTCTCCATGCGGAGACCACTCGGGGCTGGTGAAGGCCTCGATCGCGTGGGTCATCGCATCCATGCCGGTCGCAGCGGCAACCTGCGGCGGCAGCGTGCGGGTGCTCTCCGGGTCGAGAATCGCCAGACGCGGAAAGAGCGGGAAGTCACCGAGCAGGATTTTGAGCTTCTGAGCCGGGTCCTTGATCACCGCGCCGAAAGAGACCTCCGAGCCTGTGCCCGCGGTGGTCGGGATGCAGGCCAACGGCTTCAACGGAAGTGGCTCGCCCATGCCATCGTCGGCGCGCGGCAGGGTGAACAGACCTTCGTAGTCAAGGACTTTGCCCCCGTGGGTGAGAACCGCATTGGCGGCCTTGGCGGTATCCATCACCGAACCGCCACCTACTGCCACGATCGAATCGGCACCCGCCTCCTTGGCCGCAGCGGCGCACGCCTCACAGGTTTCGGTCGAGGAGTCCTGCGGGACCTCATCGAAGTGGCCTGAGATCTCCAGGCCACCATCGAGAATTCCGGCTTCGACCTTGTCGACCAGACCGGTTCCCCTGACGATCGAGTCGGTGATGATGAAAGGGCGCTTTGCACCTTCCTTCTGGAACTCGAAACCGGTCCCCTCGATCATCCCCCGTCCAACCACCACCCGGGTTGGATGAGTGAACTGGTAGTAATCCTTGAAGCCCTGGTAGGAGGGCGCCTCTGCCTCCACAGTCGTCTCCTAGACGTCCAGCAGGTCGTTGCGGCCCTGCGACTCGAGCAGCGCCTCGTAGCGCGGATAGACCGGCTTGGTCAACGGCACCATCTTGAGGATCTTGGCAACCGGACCCTTTGCCTTCATCTGGCCCCTTGCAAGCGCGACCGTCGGATTAACCTTGCCGAGCCAGAACTTGTGGGCGATATCGGCGTCCATGCTCATCACGATCTCGGGCTCCATGTCGCTGGGCCCGAAGTCGACCCGACCCTCGAGATCACCCTCCTTCAGCGCAACCGTGATGGTGCTGTCGGGATCGCGGTACTCGTAGCTGACGATCGTGTCGGCGTCCCTGAACTTCGGACCGAGTTCTTCGTCTTCAGCGAGATCCTGGAACAGCTTTCCGATCGTGTCGTAGACCTCTTGGGAATCCTTGAAATAGGCCATTGCGCGCTCTCCTCTCGGCTCTGGAAATCAGGGGTAAGGCTTTCTTGACCGCAATCCTAGGGAGCGCGAGCCGTTGGCGCATTCAGAAGCTGCGCACGCTCTCTTCCCTCGGCCATTGCTGAAATACTCCCGAAGCGATGGGGAGAGAGTTCGACTTCGACTATCTGATCATCGGGTCGGGTTTCGGTGGCTCGGTTTCTGCGCTGCGCCTAGTTGAAAAGGGCTACTCGGTAGGGGTACTCGAATGCGGCAAGCGGTTCGCCGACGATGATTTCGCCAAGTCCAGCTGGGATATGAAGCGCTACTTCTGGGCGCCCGCTCTGGGGATGCGCGGAATATTCAGACTGACCGTATTCAAGGATGTATTCGTAGCCTCTGGCGCTGGGGTGGGTGGAGGAAGCCTCGGATACGCGAACACCCTCTACCGACCCGGTGAGGCCTTCTTCGAGGACCCGCAGTGGAGTGACCTCGCCGACTGGCAGCAGGAACTCTCCACTCACTACGACACGGCCGAGCACATGCTCGGGGTTGCCCAGTACGAAGGGATGGGACCGGCAGACCTGCTGCTGAAGGAGATGGGAGACGACATCGGTGTAGGCGAGACTTTCAAACAGAGTCGCGTCGGCGTTTTCTTCGGGCCAGCCGACGAAGAGGTCGCGGACCCCTACTTCGGTGGCGCCGGTCCGGCGCGGACCGGATGCACTCGCTGCGGCAGTTGCATGATCGGCTGTCGGGTGGGCGCAAAGAACACGCTGGTCAAGAACTACCTCTGGTTTGCCGAGAAGCTCGGTGCCGAGGTGATTCCCGAACGGCAAGCCACCGACATTCGCCCGCTCGGCACAGGCGACGGCAGCGAGGGCTACGAGGTGACGACCGAACACCCCGGCGCTTGGTTGCGCAAGCGCCGCCGCAGCTTCACTGCGCGCAATGTGATCGTCTCGGCTGGGGCGCTCGGAACCAACGAACTGCTGGCCTACTGCAAGCACAAAGGTGGTCTGCCACGGCTCTCGGACCGGCTTGGCCATGTAGTCCGAACCAACTCCGAATCGATCCAGGCGGTCACCGCACCAACCGACGAGACCGACTTCTCCGAGTCTGTGGCGATCTCCTCGAGCGTCTTCCCCGAGCCCGACACACACATCGAAGTGGTGACCTACGGCAACGGAGGAGATGTGATCAGTCGTCTGTTCACCATGGCAAGCGGCGACGGCACCCGGATCACCCGCCCCTTGCGCTGGATCGGGAGTCTGCTCCGGCATCCGATCAAGTCGCTCAAACTGCTCTGGCCTTTTGGTTGGTCAAAGCGCACGGTGATCCTGCTGACCATGCAGACGACCGACGCGGCGATGCGACTTGTGCCGAAGCGCAAACTCTTCGGTGGCATCAAGCTGCAGACTCAGCAGGATCCGGAACGGCCGAACCCCACCTTCATACCCGCGGCGGAGAGGGCAACGAAGTGGTTCGAGGAGAGACTCGGAGGAATCGCGCAAGGTGGCCTGACCGAGGCATTCAACATTCCGACCACCGCACACATACTCGGGGGAGCGACGATCGGGGTGGATGCCGAGCAGGGCGTGGTCGACTCTGGCAACCGCGCCTTCGGCTACCAGGGGCTGATGATCTGCGACGGCTCAGCGGTGCCGGCCAACCCCGGCGTAAACCCGAGTCTCTCGATCACTGCGATCACCGAGCACGCGATGTCGCTGATTCCTCCCAAGGGAGGGGTCGAGCAGCGCCAGGCAGTGCCCGAAGCAGCCATGGCCGGCAGGCCCGCACTGCGGGCCCACCAGGCCTGACGCTCAGACGATCCGGCTCAGCCGTTGGCGGCGGAGAAGTGCTCTGCGGCCTTGGCCCAGTTGACCACGTTCCACCATGCCTCGAGGTAGTCGGGGCGCACGTTCTGGTACTTCAGGTAGTAGGCATGCTCCCAGACATCGCAGCCGATGATCGGGGTCTGGCCGAGCGAGATCGGCGAGTCCTGATTGGCGGTAGAGGTAACCGCGAGGCCGGAGCCATCATGCACCAGCCATGCCCAGCCGGAGCCGAAGCGGTTGATCCCGGCGTTCTTGAACTCTTCCTTGAAGGCATCGAAGGAGCCGAACGCCTCGTCGATCGCCGCAGCGAGATCGGCCTCAGGCGCTCCTGAGGAATCCGGGGCCATGATCTCCCAGAAGAAGCTGTGATTGGCGTGCCCTCCGGCGTTGTTGGTCACCGGCCCCTTGATGTCGTCGGGTAGATCGCCGAGTTTGGTCAACAGCTCGTCGACCGGAGTATCGGCCCAATCGGTTCCTTCGAGCGCGGCGTTCGCCTTGTCGATGTAGGCCTGATGGTGCTTGTCGTGATGGATCGTCATCGTCTGCTGGTCGATATGAGGCTCCAGCGCGTCGTATGCATAGGGAAGATCCGGCAGGGTAAAGGGCATCTGTATTGACTCCTTGGATTCGTTTTTTGCCTGAAGCGCTAAATCTAGCGCCCTTCGGGACTGCGGCCCGTCTCGCCGTGTGCCGGAGAGGGATAATGGGCAGGTGAGCGCAGCCGACCACCCCCACCACGCGCCGGTCAAGACGACCAAACTCGAGCTGATCCTGCTGGTGGTCGGGCTGATCCTGCTCGCTGCCTGCGTGGTGCTGATCGATCCGCTGCACGAGGCCTTCAAGCACGCAATCAAGGGGGACACCGCTGCCGTGCGCAGCGATCTCGAATCCCTCGGGGGCTGGGGCGTGGCGATCGTCTTCGCCCTGACCCAGATTCATGTCTTCATCTGGTTCCCGACCGAGATCCTCGATGCGGCGGCCGGATTCGTCTACGGGTTCTGGGTCGCGTTCGCGATGCTGATGGTCCTCTGGGTGATCTCCGGCTTGGTTGCCTACTGGGTCGGGCATTCAGCCGGGCGCCCGCTGCTCTACAAGATCGCCGGCGAGGAACGCTTTCGAAAGGCAGAGGGCCTCGTTCACAGAGGAGGAGTGCCC
Organism: Thermoleophilales bacterium; assembly: GCA_040375675.1. Classification (GTDB taxonomy): domain Bacteria; phylum Actinomycetota; class Thermoleophilia; order Solirubrobacterales; family 70-9; genus CAIUSP01. The sequence continues at coordinate 29,923 of JBEIRY010000007.1, forward strand.
TTCCTGCTCAGTGCGCGCCTCGTTCCGATCATCCCCTTCAGCCTGCTCAGCTTCGTGGCCGGAGCGGCCAGAGTGCCGCTGTGGCGATTCACCTGGACCACCGCTATCGGGTACATCCCGATCACCGCATACTTCACCTATCTCGGCAGCAGGCTCGAAGACTTCTCGCTGTCTGACCCGATCGTCTGGGTCGGCGCGATCGGTTTCATCATCGCGATCGTCTCGGTGCGTCGCGTGCTTCGCCAAGGTGCTGCTGAAAGCAAGTAGCGCAAACTGCGAGTACCCCTAGCATGGCCGGAGTGGCGCAGATTCCTGCAATCCGGCTCGAGGGACTGGGTAAACGGTTTCGTGGCGGAGTGGTTGCACTCGACTCGGTCGATCTGGAGGTTGCGCGAGGTTCGACCTTTGGATTCATCGGCCCGAACGGTGCCGGCAAGACAACTGCGATACGTCTGATGCTCGATCTGATTCGACCTACATCGGGTCGGGTGGAGTTGCTCGGCGAGGACCCACGTACCGCTGGCTCAGGTCTGCGGTCGAGGATCGGCTACCTGCCCGGTGAGTTGAGCTTCGACGAGCGGCTCACCGCCCGCCAAACTCTCACCTTCTACAGCAGCCTGCATGACACACCAGCGGCAAGGGCATTCGACATTGCCGAGCGGTTCGGGCTGGACCTCGACCGCAAGATCGGCGACCTCTCTCGGGGCAACAAACAGAAGGTAGGAATTGTCCAGGCCTTCGCCCACGACCCGGAACTGGTCATCCTCGATGAGCCAACCAGTGGGCTGGATCCGATCCTCCAGCGCAGCTTCCACCAGCTGCTGAAGGAACGAGCAGCAAAGGGTCTGACCGTCTTCCTCTCCTCTCACGTCTTGAGCGAGCTCCAGCAGGTGGCGACCGAAGTCGGGATGATCCGAGAAGGCCGTCTGCTCGCCGTACGAGACATCGAGACGATGAGGCGGGAGGCACCTCACAAGGTGATGGTCAGATTTGCGGAGCGTCCATCGCCAGAGATGATCGACGGGCTAGACGGACTCGACGGCGTAAGCGGTCTCGAGCTCGACGGATCGGTCGTCAGGCTGCTCTTCCGCGGAGAGATGGACGCGCTGGTCAAGGCACTCGCAACCCGTGAGGTAGTCGAGCTCCACTCGACCGAGCCAGACCTCGAAGAGACCTTCCTGCGGATGTACGGGGGCCAGTAGCGATGAAGATCGCGCGACAGGCAGTAAAGGTGGACCGGAGAACGCTCGGGTGGTGGTCGCTCGGCCTGATCGCGATAGCGCTGATGTACCTCGCCTTCTACCCGTCGATCGCCGAGAACGCCAAGGTCTACGACGAGATCACCAAGTCGCTGCCTGAAGCTCTCAGGAGCATCGCTGCCGCTGACTACAGCTCTCCCCGCGGATATCTGCAGACCGAGTTCTTCGGGACGATGGGCTTCATCATCCTGCTGGTCTTCTTCGTCGGGCGCGGGGTTGGCGCGATCGCTGGAGACGAGGAGCGCGGCCGCTCCGAGCTGATCCTCGCCGCGCCGGTCTCGCGTCAGCGATATCTCCTTGAGCGAGCGCTTGCGATGGTGCTGGAGGCCGTTCTCGCCTGGGTTCTGCTCGTGGTGGCGCTCCTAGTGCTTGGGCCAGCCTTCGATCTGGTGGTGGGCTTCTCTGCGCTGGCCGTCGCCGCCGCGAGCGCTGTAGCGGGCGCGCTCGTCTTCGGACTGATCGCTTTCTTCATCGGCGCAGCCACCGGTGAGCGCTCGCTGGCGCTCGGGGTCGGATCGGCCTTTGCAGTAGCCGGCTTTCTTTTCACGCTCCTGTCTCCCATCGCGAAATCCCTCGAGAATCTGCAATTCATCTCGCCTTGCAGTCAGGCGATCGGCTACGCGCCACTGGTCAACGGAATGCGCTGGGATCAATTCTCGATCCTGATCGGCGAAGCCTTGGTGCTGATCGCCCTGTCGGTCTGGTCCTACTGCCGCCGCGACCTGCACTGAGCAGTCGCGCACCGGCCGTAGCCCCCTATCCTTCGCAATCTCGGGGCGTGGCGCAGCCTGGTAGCGCGCACCGTTCGGGACGGTGAGGTCCCGGGTTCAAATCCCGGCGCCCCGACTGCCTTTACCCCAGATCACCGCCCAACTCTCAAGAGACAGCTGCGATCGCCCGCTCGACCGCGGCCAGCGAAGGGTCTTGAATCAGGGTTCTCGATCCTCTTGGTCCGTCAATGACCACGGCCGCTCCAGCTGGAAGGCGCCTGTCCTCGGCAAGGGTCACATCGTCGATCACCTGCTGCTCTGTGGCCGGATCCTTTCGCGCCGCATTCCATGAATCGATCTCGAAGGCCACCGCAGAGGCTTGGGCGATCCGCTCGAGGAACTCATCCGTGACGCCGGTATTGACTGCCTCCCGCTGATTGACGAAGAAGGTCTCGATGTACTGCCACTGGCGTCCCTGATCGCCCGCTGCGGTAGCCGCAATGGCAGCAGCGGTCACAGTCCGTTGGCTTTGAGAGAAGTGGCGAAAGATGATCTTTGCCTCTCCATCTCTCACCGGCCCGTTGATCAGCGGCGGCACGACCTCCTGCTGCCATTCTCTACAGGGCTTGCACTGGAGGTCGTTGAAGATCTCAACGGTGACGGGAGAGGACTCTCGACCGAGGCGATTGCCCAGCTGAGGCAGACCGGCCACCAACTTCTGAACCTCACCCACGCCGGTGATCACGATCGGGTCTTTCTCCGGCTCTCGCAAGGCAATCCCGACTATGGCGCTGATCAGGAACGCCAGACACAGCACCAGAACTACTACCCCGACGGGGCGGGGCTTCCAACGCTTGGCGGCTTTCGGCCTCTCTGACACTGCAGAGATGGTAGTTATGAGGACACATGGCCAACCGTGACGAGATCACCCAGTTCTGCAACGAGCTGCTGGAGAGCGAGCGCTTCGCTGCAATCGACTACGGGCCGAACGGTCTTCAGGTTCCTGGAGCGTCCGAGGTGACCAAGCTGGCTACCTGCGTTTCGGCAAATCTCGCCTCGCTCGAGCGAGCGGTTGCCGAGGGCGCACAGATGGTTCTGGCACACCACGGACTGTTCTGGGAGTTCCACCCGCGAGCCCTGACCGATCAGATGGCAGCGCGACTGCGTGTCCTGATCGAATCAGACACCACCCTGCTCGGTTTTCACCTGCCGCTCGATGCCCACCCAGAGATCGGCAACAACGTCTTACTGTGCCGGAAGCTGGGTTTCGAGCCCGGCGATCCATTTGCCGATCACAAAGGCCAACCGATCGGATGTGTGGGAGCGGCCAGCGAGCCACTCAGCGTCGAGGAACTGACGGCCCGGATAACCCAGGAGCTGAACCGCGATCCGCTGGTCCAGGGGAAGCTGGACGGCGAGATCTCGAAGGTCGGTTTCGTCACCGGAGCAGGTGGGTCATATGTGCATGAGGCGGTAGCGCTGGGGTTGGATGCGATGATCACCGGAGAGCCAGCCGAGCATGTGATGGCCGATGCAACCGAAGGTGATCTGACCTTCTTCGCCGCCGGCCACTACGCAACGGAGACGCTTGGAATCCGTCGGCTCGGTGAGGTCGTCGCCGAGAAGTTCGGGATCGAAGAGGTCTTCATAGATGTGCCCAACCCTGTCTGAACGGTCCTGAGGGGCCCAAAAATGCGGTATTTGCGGCTCTTTTGGCTGAGAGTCGACCCAAATTGCTAGTGACTGCTGATACAAGCAGTGCAAGCGATCAAAGGAGGAGAAGATGTCCATCCACCTCACACCATCTGAGCTCGCAGACGAGTTGGAGATGCAGCGGAGGGAGGTGATCGCCAAATGCTGGGAGATGAACGTGCCGATAATGCACGGGAGAATCGACCGAGCTCTGTTCGAGGCATCCCTGAAAACTGGTTCCAGACAACCAGAGTTCTCTCAGCACAGGCTGCACCTGAGGCGCACCGCCTGAGAATCAGGGTCAACCAGAGAGCCGCAGTGAACGACCTGCTCTAAAATCGCTCGAGTCCGGGGTGGCAGCCAGCCGCCTCAAGGTCGAGAGGAGAGAGAAATGGCGAACGTTCAAACGAGCTCCGAAATGTCGGCTGCCGATGCATCCACCGGCAGCAAAACCATCGCCGACCTCCTCCCCCTCGCCGCTCGCAAGCACGGCTCCAAGCAGGCTGTGCTCTACAACGACGGCACCGCCTGGGTTGGCAAGAGCTTTACCGAGGTAGGCGAGATCGTTCGCGACCTGTCGCTAGGTCTGGTTGCTCTAGGGATCGAGAAGGGCGAGAAGGTGGCGATCTTGGCCAACACACGGGTCGAGTGGAGCTACTTCGACTTCGCGGTCTTGAGCGCGGGCGCCACGGTCGTTCCGATCTATCAGAGCAACAGCCCCGAGGAGTGTCAGTACATCCTCGAGAACTCCGACGCAAGAGCAGTAGTGGTCGAGGATGCGAGCCAGCTCGAGAAGGTCCTCAAGGTGAAGGATCAGTGCCCGAAGCTCGAGTTCATCATCACGATGACCGGCGAGGGCGACTCACAGGCGCTCTCGATGGCCGATCTGGCGGCCAAGGGCCGCGAAGCCGGTCTCGGCGAGGCCGACTGGGAGGCGCGCTGGTCGTCTGTCACCAGCGACGACATCTGCACCTTCATCTACACCTCTGGAACCACCGGGCCGCCTAAGGGCTGCGTGATCTCGCACGGAAACTATCGCTCGATGCTCGGCATGATCCACTCGGTCAATACGCTCGGAACCGACGAGCTGACCTACCTTTATCTGCCGCTGGCACACAGCTTTGCGCTGCTGATCCAACTCGGCAGCTTCGATCTCGGGGCCACGCTTGCCTACTGGCAGTGCGACGCGATGAAGATCATGCCCGACCTGGCAGAGGTCAAGCCCACCTACTTCCCCTCTGTGCCACGAGTATTCGAGAAGATCTACACGACCGCCACCAGCGATATCGCAAAGGAGGGCGGGGCCAAGGAGAAGATCTTCAACTGGGCCATCTCGGTCGGTGAGCAGGTAAGGGCGAAGGAGCACGCCGGCCAGTCGGTATCTCCGGTGCTGAAGTTCAAACACGGGATCGCAGACAAGTTGGTCCTCTCGAAGATCCGGTCGCTGTTCGGCGGAAATCTGAAGCTGGCAGTCAGCGGGGCGGCTCCGATCAACCCCGACATCCTCCGGTTCTTCGACGCCTCAGGCGTACTGGTGCTGGAGGGCTGGGGAATGACCGAGACCTCCACCGCCGCGACCGTGGCCACTCCCGACGCATTCAAGTTCGGCACCATCGGCAAGCCCTTCCCTGGCTGCGAGATCAAGATCGCAGACGATGGAGAGATCCTGGTCAAGGGCCCGAACGTGTTCCAGGGCTATTACAAAAACGACGAAGCCACCAGCGAGACGCTCGTCGACGGCTGGCTTCACACCGGAGACGTAGGCGAGATCGACGCAGAGGGATACATCAAGATCACTGGCCGCAAGAAGGACATAATCATCACCGCCGGTGGCAAGAACATCACCCCCGCAAACCTCGAAGCCGAGATCAAGCAGAGTCCCTGGGTCTCGCAGTGCGTGGTGATCGGCGACCGTCGACCGTACCTGATTGCTCTGGTCACCCTGGATATAGAGGAGTGCGAGAAGCTCGCCGCAGACAAGGGCTGGCCCACCGACTCGGCCGAACTCTCCAAGAACCCTGAGATGAAGCAGCTGATCGAGACTCATGTAGAGGAGATCAATCAGAAGTTCGCCCAGGTAGAGCAGATCAAGAAGATCTCGATTCTTCCTGCAGACCTGACCCAGGAAGGCGGGGAGCTCACACCGACCTTGAAGGTCAAGCGCAACGTCGTCGCAGACAAGTACGCCGACGTGGTCGACTCGGTCTACGCTGGCTAACGCTTGGCTGCTTCGCGCTCGCCGCTCTGCCTGAGCAGAGCGCCGGTCGTCTGCTCGAGAACCTTCCGCCAAGCTGAAATGCCCTCATCGGCTTCATCGACGGTGTCGAGCACGCGATCCACCCGCCGCGCCGAGATCTCGATTCCGTGGCGCGCGGCTATCTCTTTGTAGTGCTGATAATCCTTGGCGAGCTTGATCGTGACCGACTCGAATCCGTGCTTGGCAATCGCAAGCCTTGCCGTGTAGTCGAGGATCGAGGTACCGAACATCAAGGCATCATCGAGCGCAGGCTCGATCAGGATGATGTCTACATCGGGATAGGCTTCATCCCAGTTGTGTAGGGCCCGGTGCAGGCGGTTATGGGCCATCATTCGGAAGGACTGATTGGCGATCGCCGCCATGCCCATATCTCCCACTCGATCTACCTTCGAGCCCGAGGCGGTCGGGAGTCCACGCTGGAAATCGTTCACATAAGGAACCAGTGGGTTGACCACCACGATGAAGGTCGCGCCCTCCTCTACCGCCACATCGACGTTGGTAGTCGAGTACATGCCGCCGTCGATCAGTTCCCGGCCACGAAGGCTGTACGGCTCGTAGACGATCGGCAGAGCCCCTGATGCAGCGACTGCTTGGGAAATAGGCACCCCCGCCCACTCATCGCGACCCAAGACGACCCGCTCGCATGTGTCGAGGTCACAAGCGGTTATGAAGAGATCGGCATCTACCTCACGGAAATCGTTGCTGCGCCCTTCGCGGCTGAGCACCTCGTTCATGTACTCCTCGATGCCGTGGTTGCTGTAGAGACCCTTTGGCAGGCCTTCCGAGAGACCGGTCGCAAGGTCGACAAGCGATATCTCTCCCACGTTGCCGATCAGGTTCTTCAAGGTGGAGGCGAGCCGCAGCGGCATCTTGGCCACGCTCGAAGCCAAACCGCCGTAGTTGAACTTCAAGAGGGCCTTCAGTTCCGGATCATCTATCTCGGAAGGGAGACCCTTGTTCAGGACGCGCATCATCTCTTCCGGCGTGACCCCGTTCGCGAGCATCGATGCGACGAACGAGCCGGCACTGGTTCCAACGTAGACATCGAACTCGTTCACCGTGCGATTGACGGCAAGCAGATCGAACGCTCGCAGAGCACCGATCTCGTAGACGCCGCCGGTGATTCCACCGCCACCGAGTACCAGTGCGGCCTTCTCACGCTTTGCGCGCTTGCGCTTGCGTTTGCGCCCTGCGAATTCGTCCAGTCGGACGACTGTGTCCATACCCCCTTATATCAGGGCGAATCCCTGCCCTCAGCGGGACAGGTCGACCGCACCGCTACCCTCGCCGCGCCAGGTTGTTCTAGGGAGTAGGAACGCGGACTCTTGTGTCGAAAACCGCATGAACATGGGATTTTCCACAACCAAACCACAGACGCGTAGAACTGAACTCGCGGTCATCGCAGCGCTGAGTGCTGCATTGGCGCTTGGTACAGGAAATGCTTCGGCTGCAACTGCTCAGGGGCCGGACCGTGCCTTCCGCACTCCGGTCTACCGATCGGCCGACGCCGGATCCTCCTCGTCGCTCTCCTCGGCAACTATGCGCCGGGGTATCGCAAAGCTGTTGAGGGGGTTCGGGGGCTCAGCAGGAGCATGGGTCGAAGAGGTCGGGGCAGGCAAGGTGATCTACAAGCGCAATGGGGATCGCGCGTTTCCGATTGCCTCCAACACCAAACTCTTCACCACCGGCACTGCCCTGTCGAGGCTCGGCCCCAACCACACCCTCGAGACCACCGTCTGGTCGCTCGGCGAGGTATCTGACGGCGTAGCCAACGGCGGCCTAGTCATCGTGGGCGGCGGGGATCCGACTCTCACCGGGACCGGAGTTGCCAAGCTGGCCAAGCGAATTGCGGCAACCGGCGTGAAGCGCATTGCTGGACCGGTTCTCTACGACGCAAGCAACTTCGACCGCCGGCTCGGTGTGCCGCATACGGGCGTGAGCGGTGGTCCATATCTCGGCTCGCTCTCGGGCCTCTCTTATGGCTGGGGCTGGGACGAATCGGGACCGATGTCGAACCCCGCAAGGAGTGCCACCGTGGAGCTGGCCAAGCAACTTCGCAACCGAAACATCGTGATCACTGGGAAGGTGAAGCGCTCACCAGCCGTCACCCCGCGTACGGAACAGGTCGCAGTGCTCGAGAGTCCAAGCCTGCGGGCAATCGCTGAAGCAACGAACGCTCCTTCTGACAACTTCCTCGCAGAGATGACGCTCAAGCTGATCCCGGATCAGCTTGGCGGACTCGGCACCACTGCAAACGGAGTGAGGGTCGTCGAGCACTTCGCCTCCACCCACGATTCTCATGTCGAGATCGAAAATGGCTCGGGCCTGAGCCGTCGCAATCGGGCGACACCGTCGGCGGTAGGTCGCTTCCTGATCGCGATGGGCACAGGGCCGGCAGATGTGGCCAATGCGTATCGCGACTCTCTTGCTGTCGCAGGCCGTACCGGCACACTTGCATTTCGAATGCGTGGAACCGCAGCTGAAGGTCACTGCTCGGCCAAGACGGGGACGCTGAATGGAGTCAGCGCACTGTCGGGCTACTGCCGCACCGGCTCGGCGGGCACAACGGTCTTCTCATTGCTCTTCGGCGGGCATGTGAGCACCGACGCCGCCCATCTCGCCCAGGACCGCATAACGGCCCTGATAGCGCGCTACGCCGGCTAGTAAACGACGAGGACTTACTAGGTCCCGAGCAGTTTGCGCAGAGCTGGTTCATCGAGCACCTCTACTTCGAGGCTCTCTGCTTTGGCCAGCTTGGAGCCGGGATTGTCGCCGGCAACGACGTAATCGGTCTTTTTGGAAACGGATCCCGTCACCTTGCCTCCGGCGAGTCGGATCATCTTCGTGGCATCCTCGCGCGAAAGGCTCGGCAGGGTGCCGGTAAGGACGACTGTCTTGTCTGCCATCGGCCCGTCTGTGGACCTGCGCTCCGAAGGGTCTAGCTCGAACCTCAAACCTGCCTGCTCTAGGCGCTTGATCAGCTCCACGCTGCGGTCTTCTGCCAGCTCCTCCACTACTTGGACGGCCAGGATCGGACCGATCCCGTCGGCCTTTTCGACCTCCTCGGGTTGGGCGGCCTGCATCGCGGAGATCGACCCGAAATGCTCGGCCAATGAGTGAGCGTTCACCTCGCCGACGCCCCTGATTCCGAGTGCGTAGAGGACCTTGCTGAAAGGTTGTTCGAGAGAGGCCTGGATTTCGTCGACGAGCGACTTTCCAGAGGTCTCTTTGAATCCCTTCAACTCTGCGATCTGATCGACCTTGAGCGAGTAGATATCTGCGGCGTCGGTGATCAACCCCTCATCGAGAAACCGCTCCAGGTTCTTCTCCCCGAGGCCGTCTATCTCCATCGCCTGCCGGAAGTGCTTGAGGTGCTGGAAGACCTGGCCAGGGCAGCCGCTTGCATTTGGGCAGATGGTGAAGACCGCATCCTCTGGCTTGACCGTCGGCGTGCCGCAGGCAGGACACTTCGCTGGCGGCTTCGGCCTGCGGGCCCCCTTCTTGCGCTTGCCCGGTACGTGCGAGACGACCTGGGGGATGACGTCACCGGCTCGCAAGACGACTACCTCGTCTCCGTTTCGCACATCCTTGCGTTCGAGGTCTTCTTCGTTGTGAAGAGTCGCGGTGCTGACCGTGACTCCCCCGACATGAACCGGTTCGAGCATCGCAAAAGGGACCAGGTGCCCGGTTCTACCGACGTTCCAGACAACCTCCTTCAAGGTCGTTGTGGCGGTCGTTGGAGCGAACTTCCAGGCGATCGCCCAGCGTGGCTCACGCCCCGCCACCCCGAGTTCGCGCTGCAGCGAGCGGTCGTCGACTTTGATCACGACGCCGTCGATTTCGAAATCGAGTTCATCGCGCCGCTCGGCCCACCAGTCGCAGCGAGCGGCTACCTCGTCGATGCCTTCGTGGGTCTCGACATCCGGATTGACCCGAAAGCCCTTCTCCGCCAGCCATGCAAGCGACTCACTGTGGCTTTCGAACTCAGTGCCCTCGAGCCGCCCTACGCCATACGTCCACATCGAAAGCGGCCTCGATGCCGCGACTGCCGGGTCGAGCTGTCGGATCGAACCCGCTGCGGCGTTACGCGGGTTGGCAAACGCAGCCTCGTCCTGCTCGGCACGCGCTTCGTTCAGTCGGCCGAAGTCAGCAAGCGGCAGATAGATCTCGCCGCGCACTTCGATCAGAGGCGGCGCGTCCGGAAAGGAAAGCGGGATTGCCTTGATCGTCTTCAGGTTCTGGGTCACATCCTCACCGATTCGGCCGTCGCCACGGGTTGCTCCGTGGGTCAATACGCCGTTTTCGTAGGTGAGAGAAATCGCCAGGCCGTCGATCTTCGGCTCTGTTACGTATCTGATCGTCGCCGCTGCGAGATCGAGCCGCTCGAG
>JBEIRY010000077.1:0-6703 GCA_040375675.1 Thermoleophilales bacterium
AGGACGATCACCGTCACCGTGCCTTCCTCTGTGACCGGCTGAGCAGATACGGGTTAGGATCCTCCAGATGAATCGCCGCCTTGCCGTAGCCATCTTCTCCGCCCTCGCAATTGCCGCCTTCGCAGTGCCTGCAGCGCAGGCCGCCACCGTCGGCCCCGCAGTCCAGATCACCGACTTTTCGACCTCTCGGGACGAGGAGGGTTGGGCTGGCAAGAAGCACTCGGTCGCGGTCAATCCCAAGACGGGCGCGCAGATCGCCTTCTATTACGCTGTCGGCACCGGCGGGACAGCCCCCTATCTCGCCACCCAACGCTTCACCGCAGACGGCCCGGTCGGCTCGGAAAATGTGGTGGTCACCGGCAGCGACTACGCCTTCAGCTGCTACCAGAACTCGATCGCATACAACCCCACCACCGGCGGCTGGTTTGTCGCCTATCCGGACTACTCCGGCAACCAGATCATCGGTCAGATGCTCGATGCCGACGGCTCCAACTCGGGCGCTTCGTTCACGGTCGGATCGATCAACCGACCTGATTGCTCAGGTCTCGCGATCAACTGGAACTCGAACTCGAAGAAGTTCCTGGTCACCTTCGCCTCGGAAAACGCCGACGATGTGAAGGCCCGTTTCGTCAGCGGCAACGGCACCCCCTTGGGGTCGACCTTCACCGCCCTCGAGAATTCCCCTGCCAGCTACTGCCCGATGGACACCGCGTACTCGGGCAAGTCGAACACCTTCCTCGCCTCGGTGGGAGGCGAGTGCGTAGAAGACGATGCGAACAGGCCCTTGGTTCAGTTCCTGTCTGGCTCAGGCGATCGTGTTGGCAGCGGCAGATACCTCGGCGACGCGGCCGGGGAATATAGCTACGCACCCTCTATCGCCTACAACGCCAAACTCGACGAGTTCGGTGTGGTATGGCAGGAACGGACCTCGTCCTTCCCTTCGCCATACAGTGCCAAAATCAACCTCCAGCGGATCAAGGCCTCGAACGGGGAGAACGTCGGCGCTCCGGTGGAGATAGCGATTCCCGAAAATGACGCTGATCTAGTTGGAGGCGGTAACCGCAGTCGGGTTGCAGCCTCACCTTCGGGTCAGTACTACATATCAGCCCAGCTGACACCCTCTTCGGATCGCGCCGCCGCCCGCTGGTACTCGTTCAAGTTCAGCGGCACCGGCAACACTGTGGCTGATTCGTTAGAGGACATCGGCAACGGCGTGAACGCTGCCACGCGCGCACAGACCCTCTACAACCCGGTCACCGGCCAGTTCCTCAGCACCTTCGAAGCCTATGAATGCGTACCAGTCTTTGTCAGCAGTTCCCGATCGACACGGGGTGGGGCCTGCTCGAGGACGTACAACCTCTACGCAAACGGCTCCCCAGGCAACCCGCCCACGCCCGGCGGCGGCCCCAGCCTGAACAAGGCTGGCACCCCCGGCGGCACCTCTCTCAGCGTAAGAGTCGGCTGCACCGGCGCCGGTTCGTGCCGGGTCCGGCTTGGCGGCAAGCTCGTTGGCGGCAGCGGCAAGCTGCAGGGCAAGACGGTGAAGATCGGCTCGGCCGGCACCTCCGGCACCGGCACGACTGCCCGCGCCAAGGCATCGCGCACCGTCACCCTCGCCTACACCAACGCCTTGATCCGGCAGCTCGCAGCAGACGGCGGGGGCAAGATCCGGGTCAAGGCCAGGCAGGTGGGTGGGGGCTCGAGGACGATCACCGTCACCGTGCCTGCCTCGGTTACCGGCTGATCCCGCTTCTACAATCCCCTGAATGAATCGCAGGCTCAAAGCTGTCCTCGCCTCGATACTCGCCGTCGCAGCGATCGGCGCGATCGCGCCGGCGGCGAATGCGTATGTCTACTGGGCCAACTTCGGCTCGGGCTCGGTTGGCCGCGCCAACCTCGACGGCACCAATGTCAAATCGAACTTCATCTCCGGTCTTTCATCCGTGCTCGATGTCGCGATTGGCTCTAACCGCATCTACTGGCGGGAAGCGACCGGTATCGGCCGCGCCAATCTCGACGGAACAGGTGTGAGCAGCGGTTTTATGACCGGACTGAACAACGCCTCGAAGATCGCCGTCTACGGTGACTACATCTACTGGATCAATGGCAACGGCAACTCGATAGGCCGCGCCAACCTCGATGGCACCAGCCCAGACAACACATTCATAACCGGCCTGATTGCCGCTGACGATCAGGCGTACGACCTGGACATCGACTCCACGGGCATCTACGTCACGAGCTTCAACAACAACCGGATCCTCAAGTGGAATCTCGCGGGCACCGGGCGCACCTACCTCTACGACACTTACCCGACTACCGGACCCGTCGGAATCGCCGTGCGTAATCCGTATCTCTACACAGCCAACTTCGATAGCAATTCGATTGGTCGAGGCGAATGGACTGGAAGCTCATGGACCAAGAACTTCGTGACCGGCGCTACCGGTCCAGACGGTATGGCAGTTGATTCCAGCTACATCTACTGGAGTAATTCTGCTCTGAACACGATCGCTCGCGCCAATCTCGATGGCACCGGGGCGAGCGATAGCTTCATTACCGCTCTCTCGATCCCCACCGGAATGACAGTCGATTCACTCGCGCCCGCCGGTGATCTCACTCCCTCGCCTTACGACTACGGGAGTGTCAAGGCGCAGGGAGGGAGCAAGCTCGCGACTTTCACGCTCACCTCGAGCGGCAACGTCCCGCTGACCATCGAAGGATCCTCGATCAGCGCCGACGAAGGAGGGGACTTCGGAATCCTCGATGACAGCAGCTGCCTGACTGGCTCGGTTTCGCTCGCCAACGGTGAGTCCTGCACGGTCGTGGTCAACTTCGCGCCGAACAGCGTCGGTGACAAGGCCGCCAGCATCATTCTCGGCACCAATGCTGGTGCCAAATCGATCGCTCTCAGTGGGGTGGGAATCGCCCAGCCGACGATCGCGCTGGCAGGGCGCGCAACCAAGTCGTCGCTCAAGGTGAGGGTCGGCTGTGGCAGCTCGAGCGCTTGCACCATCGGCCTTACCGGCAGCAAGGTCGGCACGAGGGCAGCGATCGCGCCGAAGACAGTTTCGATCGGCTCGGGCGGCCAGCCTGTCGTGAGACTCAGTTACTCGCCGGCCCTGAGGCGGTCGCTCGCCAGGGGCGGTCGTGTAAGCGTGACCGCCACCAACGCTGCTGGGGGCTTGGCCAAATCGATCGTGGTGCGGGTGGCGAAGTAGCGGGTACCAGGGATCGCCTGCCGAGTGACCTGCGCTAGTTTGATCCGAAAGGCAGACTCGACTGAGTGAGGAGAGGTGAAATGGGCGAAGAGATGACGATCAAAGGCACGCAAGCGAAGGTGAAGGTGCGAAGCCCCATCTGGGTGCTCGTCTGGACGCTTCTCACCGTCGGGATCTATTTCCTCTTCTGGTACTACTTCATCAACCGCGAGCTCGCCGACTACGGCAAATCCAAGAAGACCGATGACTGCGGCGACAGCCCCACCACCTCGCTGATGGCGATGCTCTTTGGCTGGTTGATCATCGTGCCGCCGTTCGTCTCGATCTTCAAGTGTTGTCAGCGGGTCGACTCTGCGGTGCAACTCAGCAAAGCTGATGTACGAGGCGTGGCGTTGGACCCGGTCCTCGGCCTGATCCTCTTCATCGTGGTCGCCCCGGCCGTGCCCGTGCTGATCCAGCTCAACCTCAACCGAATCTGGGAGAAGGCTGCAAAGTAAGCGGTGCCGCCCGATTCGCTCGTAATCGGCGGAGGAATCCAGGGGGTGACGGCAGCGCTCTCGCTGGCTGAGCGCGGCATCGCCAGCACCATCCTCGAGGCCGATCCCGCCTTGCTTACCCGCGCAACCCTGCGCAACGAGGGCAAGATCCACCTCGGGTTCGTCTATGCGCTCGATCAATCAGGCGACACCGTGGCCCAAATGGTCGAGGGTGCGCTGACCTTTGCGCCTCTGCTCGATCGCTGGTGCGGTGGCGCGGGTGGCGGGGAGGCGCGCGGGGTGGAGTGGAGCGCCATTCGCACCGAGCCGTTCGCCTACGCGGTGATTCCCGATTCGCTCGCTTCGGCTGATGAGATCCAGAGCCACTACGCACGGGTGATCGAGGAGATCCGCTCACGCGCCGATGACCTTGACAGCGACTACTGCGGGGTCGATCTCGCCGAGGTGGGGGAGGTGACGAGGGGAGAGGGCCCACCACCTGGCCTCGACCCTTCGCTCGACCTCGATTGGTTTGCCACACCCGAGGTGTCGGTCGACCCTCGCGCGCTGTGCACCCTGCTCGAGCGAGCCGTCACCGATTCCCCGCTGATCGAGGTGCAGACCTCGTGCCAGGTGACCGGTGTGGAGCGCTCCGAGGCCAGCATCACGCTCATCTGCGATACCCCCGATGGCCAGTCCACCTACACCAGCGAGGCCGTGATGAACTGCGCCTGGCAAGGCCGCGCCGCGCTCGATGATCTGGCAGGTATCGAGCCAGAGCGCCTGATCTATCGCTTGAAGCATCAGGTGATCGTGCGGCCGGTGGGCGGAGTGGGCAGCGGGGCCGAAGCGCACTCGATCTCTCCGCTCACCCTGGTGCAGGGGCCGTATGGCGATGTAGTTCCCTGGCAAGGGGGAGAGGTCTATCTCAGTTGGTATCCGGTCGGGCGAAGCTTCATCGGCTCGGCGCCTGAGGCCAGCCAGGATTCCGACCCCGCGGTGGCCGAGGCCACCCTCGAGCACCTGAGGCAGATGATCACGGCGCTCGATCGATACGAGGTGGCCGATCACGCGCCGGCCTGGATACTCGCGCCAGATCCTGCCGATCAAGGCACCGATATCTCATCTACCGACAGCCCACTCCACGATCGCTCGCGGATGGGCGTGGTATCGGGAGACGGCTGGTACTCGCTTCGCTCCCACAAACTCACCACCGCGCCGCTGGTGTCTGAGCGCTGCGCGGCGCAGGTGGCGGAGGCGCTGGGGGCGAGAGTGAGCGAGCCCGCCTAGGCCCGCTCCACGGCTATCCGCGGCTGGTCGCTGATCCAGCCCCTGAGCTTGCCGAGAGCATTTCGCACCCGCCAGCGCCGCCAGCGCCCATAGAAACTCTCCAACTCGGCTAGGACCTTCTCGGATCGCTCACTGCCTGCTCCAAGCCTCGCCTCTACCTCGGCCTGGAAGAGATCGGCCTGATCCCACGGTCGCCACGGCTCGAACCCTTGATGTGCGCTGCTCGTGTGGAAGCGCTTGAAGTAGCGGGTTCCCTCTACGCATAAGAGGCGACCGGCAAGCGCAATCGAAAAGCTCCATAGCGAATCGGTGTGGTCTGAGGATTCATTGGCGGGGATAGGCCGAGCCAGCCTTCGCCGCACCACGCCACGCCACAAGATCGCGATCGGCCAGTGCTCCAGCATCCAGAGGGCATCGTCTTCCGGTGGGACGTGCCTCAGGGTCATCGTGTGTGGCGGTTTGATGTCGATCAACTTGGCCTCGTGCCGCGGTACATCCGCGCGGGGGACGGGCAGATAGCTATTCCTCCTCACCCGCAGCGGGCTGCCCCTGCCGCGCCGCAGCGGAATACTCGAGGGCGCAAACGCAAGCACCGCATCCTCATCGGCCTCCAACGCGGCTACCAGCAGGGCGAAGTAGTCGTCCGGCCCGACCGCATCGTCTTGCGGCATCCAGCAGAAGTACTCGGCCTCTGATTCGGCCAGCAGCAGGTTGCAGTGCTCACGCCAATCCAAACGCTTCTCCCGCCGCCTGAACACCACCTTCGGGTCATCCCCGAACCGCTCCTCCAGCCGATCGATCGCGTCATCTGCGTGAGTGGCATCGCTCACCACCACCTCGCTCCACTCCGGCGCCTTCTCAATCACTCCACACACATTCTCCACCCACCGCCCCGCGCGGTGGAGGGGGATAGCGATGGTGAGCTTCGGGGGCATGGGCTGAGGCTAGTGGAGGGGTAGGAGTGTGGGTGGCTCAGGAAATCACACTGTCAGAAACCCCTAGCCCCACCCGACCCCTCCTGGCAAGCAACCAGAAGGGGTGACACGAAGATGGCAGTAGAGGCAGAGGGGCACGTGAAGATCAGCGACTACCTGAGCGGCGAGCTCACCGTGGGTGAGCCGGCGGTCTCTGGCTCGATCGGGGTGTATCCCGTCTTCGGCCCTGCGCCTGACCTCGGCTACATCACCCTCGCCAAGGCGCTCCCCATGGGGTTCGTGGTCAAAGAAGTCGACGGTGATGCATCTGTTCGCAATCTCATCGTCCACAACCCCACCGAGCACAATGTGCTGCTCTTCGAGGGAGAGGAAGTCCTCGGCGCCCAGCAAAACCGCACCTTCGACGCCAGCGTGCTGGTGCCCGCAGGCGCGCAGATGCATGTGCCTGTGAGCTGCGTAGAGGCCGGCCGCTGGGATGGCTCTCGAAACAGTGAGCGGTTCACCCGCGCAGAGCAGATGGCCTACCCGCAGATGCGCCGCGAGAAGGCTCGCCAGGCCAGCCGCGCCCGCGACGCCGGCATGGAGGCTCGCGCCAACCAGCAGGCCGTGTGGAATGAGGTGACTGATCGCGCGCAGATGCTGCGTGCCGCAACGCCCACCGCCTCGATCAACGATGTCTTCGAAAGCAGGCGCTCGGACCTGCGCCAGATGACCGCCGCCATCCCCGCCCACGAAGGGCAGATCGGCTCGGTCTTGCAGATTGGCGACGAGATCCGCGCGCTCGACC